>NZ_JBFRCU010000005.1:0-151507 GCF_052113205.1 Inquilinus sp. YAF38
CAAGTCGTGCGCACCCACTGGACCATCGAGAACCAGCTCCATTGGACCCTCGACGTCGTCTTCGACGAGGACGATGCCCGCACCCGCAAGAACAACGGCCCGGAGAACCTGGCCATCATCCGCCGGCTCGCCCACAACATCTTGCGGGCCCATCCCCTCGACAAACCCCTCGCCAGCAAAATGCGCCGCGCAAAATGGAGCAAAGAATTCTTCTTCGAACTCTTTACATACATGCGATAGCCCTGCCGCAAGGGGAGGGGGGACTCAGAAGGAAGGGGAGAGGCTGGTGATCGCGTCACCATTTCGCCCCCGGATAGGTGCGCTGCAGGATCTGCAGCTCGCTCAGCAGATGGCCGAGATGCTCGCTGTGCCGGCCGTCGCGGCCGCCGCGCTGGGACCAGCCGGCGGTCGGCGTGGTCAGCGTCGCCTCGGCCAGCACCGCGGCCACGGTCTTGGACCAGGTCTCGCGCAGGCTCTCGGGATCGACCGCGACGCCCTGTCGGATCAGTTCGGTTTCGCCCTCGTCGGGCACGAATGCCTCGCCGGTGTAGGGCCACAGCTCCTCCGCCGCCGCCTGAGCCCGGGCGTGGCTCTCGTCGGTGCCGTCGCCGAGGCGGATCACCCATTCCGCGCAGTGGCGCAGATGATAGGCGCTCTCCTTCTCCGACTTCGCGGCGATCGCCGCCAGCGTCGGGTCGGCCGAGCCCATCATCGCCCGCCAATAGGGATCGGCGAAGGCGGAGTAAAGGAACTGGCGCAGGATGGTGCGGGCGAAGTCGCCATTCGGCTGCTCGACCAGCAGCAGGTTGCGGTACTGCCGCACGTCGCGCAGATAGGCGTAGCGGTCCTCGTCGTTGCCCGCGGCCTCGACCTCGGCGGCGTAGCCGTACAGGGTGCGGGCCTGGCCGATCAGGTCGAGCCCGATATTGGCCAGGGCCATGTCCTCTTCCATCATCGGCGCATGGCCGCACCATTCCGACAGGCGGTGGCCCAGGATCAGGGCGTCGTCGGCCCGCGCCAGGGCGTAGCGGACCAGCGGCGTCTCGGTGACGGTGATCGTGGCCATCACATATGCCCGATCTCGTCGGGCACGTCGTAGAAGGTCGGGTGGCGGTAGATCTTGCTGGCCGCCGGCTCGAACATCATGCCCTTGTCGGCGGGGTCGGAAGCGGTGATGGCGTTGGACGGCACCACCCAGATCGACAGCCCTTCGCCGCGGCGGGTGTAGAGGTCGCGCGCCGCCTGCAGCGCCATGGTGGTGTCGGCCGCGTGCAGCGACCCGACATGCTTGTGCGCCAGCCCGTTGCGGCTGCGGATGAAGACTTCCCAGAGGGGGAAGGTCTGCGTGGTCATGGCGTCTTCTCCCGGTCAGGCGGCGGCGCGGGTACGGCGCTTCTCGGCATAAGCCAGCGCGGCCTCGCGCACCCAGGCGCCGTCGTCATGGGCCTTGTGGCGCGCGGCCATCCGGTCGCGGTTGCACGGGCCGTTGCCGGCCAGAACCTGCTTGAACTCGTCCCAGTCGATGGCGCCGTAGTCCCAATGCCCGGTCTCGGCGTTCAGCCTGAGGTCAGGGTCGGGCATGGTCAGGCCGATGAACCGGGCCTGCGGCACGGTGGCGTCGACGAATTTCTGGCGCAGCTCGTCATTGGAGAAGCGCTTGATCTTCCATCGGGTCGAGGTGTCGCTGTGCTGGCTGGCCGAATCCGGCGGCCCGAACATCATCAGGCAGGGCCACCACCAGCGGTCCAGCGCGTCCTGCGCCATCGCCTTCTGCTCCGGCGTGCCGCGGGCCAGGGTGACCATGATCTCGTAGCCCTGGCGCTGGTGGAAGCTCTCCTCCTTGCACACCCGGATCATGGCGCGGGCGTAAGGCCCGTAGGAGCAGCGGCACAGCGGGATCTGGTTCATGATCGCGGCGCCGTCCACCAACCAGCCGATGGCGCCGATATCGGCCCAGCTCAGGGTCGGGTAGTTGAAGATCGAGGAGTATTTCGCGCGGCCGGACAGCAGCTGGTCCACCAACTCCTCGCGCGCCGTGCCCAGCGTCTCGGCCGCGGCGTAGAGGTAGAGGCCGTGGCCGCATTCGTCCTGCACCTTGGCCAAGAGGGCGGCCTTGCGCCGCAGGGTGGGCGCCCGGGTGATCCAGTTGCCCTCCGGCAGCATGCCGACGATCTCGGAATGGGCGTGCTGGGAGATCTGGCGCGTCAGCGTCTTGCGATAGGCCTCCGGCATCCAGTCATTCGGCTCGATCCGGTCATCGGCGTCGATCCGCTCCTGGAAGCGGGCGGCATCTTCGACGGGACGGGCGGCTTGATCGGTGGCGTTGAGGGCCTGCGTGTACATGGCGTCCGGCATCCTCCCTGATCTTGATCGGAGTATATGTCACAGAAAAATATGTCGTCAATATTTTCGGTAACATATTGAGGCATGGGGACCCCTTCCCGTCATCGCGAGGAGCGAAACGACGTGGCGATCCGGGCCGCTCCGGCTGCCCTGGATCGCTTCGCCTTCGGCTCGCGATGACGAATGGGGGCGGCTACTACCGGAATCGGGCCTGCAGCTCCGGGCCGGGCGGGGGAAGGGGGCCAAATTCAGCCTGGCCATTGGCATCGAGCCAGCGCTCCGAGGCCGGCAGCAGGCGGTGGTAGAGATCGGCGCAAAGGGCGCGGGCGGCGGTGCCGGGCCAGTCCGGCGGCAGCAGGTCGGCGGGCAGCACCGGGTCGCGCAGCACGATGCGGCGCCAGGCGTGGATCAGCAGGATACGGGCGATGAAGCTGTCCTGGTCGGACAGCGTGCCTCCTGCCGCCAGTGCTTCCCGCAGTGGCTCGAAGGCCTCGAGGAAGTGGCGATAGGCGGCGGCCGTCTGGTCCAGCGGCCAGCTCATTGCCGCCAGCCGGCCCCGCGTCTCGGCATCGGCCGAGGCGTCGAGGCGCAGCGCCTCCGCCGCTTCCGGCGGGACCGCCGTGCCGGCCGGCGCCACCCAGACGCCCGGCGCGGCGGTGCCGAAGCCGGCGTCCTGCAGGGCACTTCGTGCGGCCTCCCTGTCGCCGCCATTGCCGGGCAGCACCAGCACGAAGCCGCTGCCGGGCGGCGGCGGATGGGCGTTGTAGATGTGCTCGGTCGCGGTTCGGAACGTCTCCCGTCCGCGCTCGGCTAGGCAATAGAAGCTGTTGCGGCCGACCCGGCTGCGCTGCAGCCAGCCATCGGCGGCCAGGCGGGACATCGCCGTCCGCACCACACCGTCGCCGATATCGAGCGCGTGCAGGACCGCGGACAGGGTGCCGAGCCACAGCGACCCGCCGCGCGGCACGATCGCGTCACCATAGATGGTGATGATGATCGACCAGGTGCGCGACGGCTCGGCCTTCAGGCTATCCAGAATCCGCCGCAGGGCGGTGCGGGGCATGACGGGCCGATCAGGGGGCAAGGTGAGCCGCCAGCCAGAACGACATCTGCCCCGAAGGCAGGACATAGCCGCCGAAGCCGTAAAGGAAGCCGATCGGCTCGGCGACGATCAGGTCCCAGAGGGCCAGAGGCGTCGTGAGTTGCGCGAGGGCGAGCACCATCTCCGGTCACAATCTCCGTCGAAGAGCGCGCTCAGGCGGTTTCCATCCGGCGGCGAGCCTTGCCGCCGGGCGGCTGCACCGCGGCCACCGCATTCGCGGCGCCGGACAGCACCAGCTCGGTCGCCAGTCGGGCGTAATCGGCGCGGCTCAGCCCCTTGCCCTCGCGGAACCAGAGATAGTGCCAGTTCAGCATGCCGAACAGCGACATGGTCAGCGGCATCAGCAGGCTGCGGTCGGCGGCCGCCTGCGGCACCGCTGCGGCCAGCGCCTCGGCGAAGATCCGCACCAGCGTCCGCTCCATCTCCTTCAACTGCTCCTGCTGCTCCGGCGGCAGCAGCTTCAGGCTGGTGATCTGCACCTGGTGCTCGGCATCGGCGTCGCGATAGGCATCGAGCAGCGCGGCGGCGATCGCATGCAGCCGCTCCCGCGCGCCGGCCGGGGCGGCCGCGGCCTCCTCCACCGCCGCGACCAGCGTCGACAGGTGGTCGGCCAGGATGTCGAACAGGACCGCGTCCTTGTCGCGGTAGTAGTGGTACAGCAGCGCCTTCGAGATGCCGCAGGCCTCGGCGATCATGGTGATCGAAGCGCCGGTGAAGCCGTGCCGGGCGAACAGCTCCGCCGTCCGATGCAGGATCGCCTGCCGCTTCTCGTCATAGTCAGGGGCACGGGTACGGGCCATGGCCTCCGGTCCGTTCAGGGAATGCCAGTTGCCGCCAGACTCGGCGCGTCACGGCCGCAGATCAAGAATTCTCTGAGCGCTCGTTCAATGAATGGCGCCTGACGGCTTCTGCCGCAGCACCGGGGCGGTGGTCGATTGCCGCCGGTCGGTGCTGGGCCGGCAGCCGAACTGGGCGCGGTAGCGGCGCGAGAAGTATTCGAGCGAGGGGAAGCCGCAGGAAAAGGCGACCTCGGTGACGCTCAGTCCGGTCTGCTGCAGCAACTGGTGCGCCTTGGCCATGCGCAGCAGCAGGTACTGGCCCTGGACCGAACGGCCGAGCGCCCGCTTGAAGCGGCGCTCGAGCTGGCGCAGCGACAGGCCGACCCGGTCGGCGATCACGGCGCAGGGCAGGGGCTCGTCGATGGTGTCGCGCATGATCTCCAGCGCCCGCGCCACCACAGGGTCGACGGCCGGCTGCACGTCGCCGTCGGCCTCGCGCTGCCCGGTCTCCGGCGGCCGCACCCGGCCGAGCAGCAGGTGCTCGGCGACCTCGCCGGCCAGGCCGGGATCGGCGTGGCGCCCGATCCAGCCGGCCATCATGTCGAGGATGGCGGAGGCGCCGGCGCAGGTGATCCGGCCGCCCGAGACGGCGTAGAGCTGCGGCACCGCGCGCACCGCCGGATAGCGCTCCTGGAACCCGGTCAGGTTGTCCCAATGGACCGCGGCGGTGTGGCCGTCCAGCAGGCCGGCCTCGGCCAGGGCCAGGCTGCCGGTCTCGATGCCGCCGAGCTCGACGCCGAAGCGGGCCAGCCGCCGCAGCCAGGGCAGCACCGGCCGCTGCCCGGCGACCGCGGCGGAGTCGAAGCTGGCCAGGACGAAGACGGTGCCGCTTCCCTCCGCCGCCGCCAGGCCGCCATCGACCGGCGTGACGGTGCCGTTGCTGGCCCGGACCGCGGCCCCGTCGGCGGAGACCACGGTCCAGGCGAACAGCCGCTGCTGCGCCAGCCAGTTGGCGACGAACAGCGGCTCGATCGCCGCGGCAAGGCCCAGCGCCGAGAATTCGGGCAGCACCAGGAAGGCCAGCTTGCGCATGCGGGTCCCATGGTCGAACCGCCCCAGCATGCCATCGCCATTATGCGCGGCCTGCGAGAAATCGACATCGCTATGACGAGTAGAGACAGGTTGGAGCCTGGTCCCTCTCTCATTCTTCCGGCAACGCCAGCCAGAGACGGGGGAGACAAGAAATGACCATCGCGGTTCCGGCCTGGACCAAAGCCGACCAGGAGGCGGGCTACTCCCTCCCGGCCCCGTTCTTCTACGACCCGGCGGTGTACGAGGCGGAGCGGGAGGGGATCTTCCTCAAATCCTGGCACCTGGTCGGCCATCTCAACGACTTCCGCGAGACCGGCGACATCGTCATGGAGACGCTGCTCGACCAGAGCGTCCTGGTGATGAGGGGTTCGGACGGGCAGATCCGCGCCTTCCACAATGTCTGCCAGCATCGCGGCAACCGCCTGGTCGAGACCCGGCGCAGCAAGGCCCGGGCGATCACCTGCGGCTATCACGCCTGGACCTACGGCCTGGACGGCAGCCTGCGCGGGGCGCCGCGCACCGAATGCCTGACCCATTTCGACAAGGCCGAGCACGGGCTGAAGCCGGTGCGGGCCGAGGTCTTCGGGTCCTTCGTCTTCGTCAATCTCGACCCCGCGGCACGGCCGATCGCCGACATGGCGCCGGGCGCCGAGGCCGAGATGCGGCGCTTCCTGCCCGATCTCGACCGGCTGGTGCTGGTCGAGGAGGTCGACGTGCCGGTCGCCGCCAACTGGAAGGTGATCCAGGAGAACTCGATCGAGGGCTACCATTTCAGCTTTTCCGGCCCGGTGCACCGCGAGCTGACGCAGCTGATCGACTTCGACGGCTACGCCCTGACGCCGCGCGGCGACTGGTGGACTTATATCGGCCCGCCGAAGCCGGGCACGACACAGGCGTACGGCGTGCCGCTGGAGGGCGCGACCTGGCAGACCGACTGGTTCTTCAACCTCGGCCTGTTCCCGAACGCGACCATCTACGCCTTCCCCTATTCCGACGTGGTCGGCACCTTCATCATGATTCCGACCGGGCCGGAGACCTCGGTGCTGCGCTTCGGCTATTACGGGCCGGAGGGGCGGCCGGTGCCGGAGGTGACCCGCGCCTGCATCCGCTGGATGAACGAGGATCTGGGGCCGGAGGACATCCAGCTCAACATCTCGAACCAGAAGGGGCTGCGGTCGATGGGCTTCACCCGCGGCCGCTACCTGATCGGCGAGACGCCGGACAACCGCAGCGAGCATCTGGTCCGGCACTTCCACCAGCTGTGCCACCGGGCGATCCGCCCCGAAGCGGCCTGAGCGGCGATGCCCGATCATCGCACCGACTACGTCATCGTCGGCGCCGGCTCCGCCGGCTGCGTGCTGGCGGCGCGGCTGACGGAGGACCCGGCGGTTCAGGTGCTGCTGCTGGAGGCCGGGCCGGCGGATCGCAGCTGGCAGATCCACATGCCGGCGGCGGTCGGGCGGCTGCTGTCCTCCGACCGGTTCAACTGGGCCTATGTGTCCGAGCCGGAGCCCCATCTCGACGGCCGCCGCCTGTCGCATCCGCGCGGCCGGGTGCTGGGCGGGTCGTCCTCGATCAACGGCATGGTCTATATCCGTGGCCATGCCCGCGACTACGACGCTTGGGCCCAGGCCGGGCTGCCGGGGTGGAGCTACGCCGACGTGCTGCCCTATTTCAAGCGGGCGGAGCGGCACAGCCTGGGTGGCGACTCGTATCACGGGAGCAACGGGCCGCTGGCGGTGTTCGCGCCGGACCTGGCGGCGACGCCCTTGGCCGATGCCTTCATCCGGGCGGGGCAGGAGGCGGGGTACGGCCTGACGGCGGATGTGAACGGGGCGCGGCAGGAGGGCTTCGGCCGGATCGACCGCACCACCGGCGGGGGGCGGCGCTGGAGCACGGCGCGCGCCTATCTGCGGCCGGCGCTGGGCCGCCCGAACCTGACTGTGCTGACCGGCGCGCTGGTCCGCCGCATCATGCTCGAGCGCGGCCGCGCGGTTGGCGTCGAATTCGCCCGACGCGGTCGGATGGAGACCGCGCGGGCCGGGGCGGAGGTGATCCTGTCGGGCGGGGCGATCAACTCGCCGCACGTGCTGCAACTCTCCGGCATCGGTCCGGCCGACGAGCTGGCGGCGCTGGGCATTAGGCCGCTGGTTGACCTGCCCGGCGTGGGCGCCAACCTGAACGACCATCCGGACATCGTCATCCAGCATCGCTGCCGCACGCCGGCGTCGCTGTACGGGGTCAATCGCGGGCTGCGCAAGCTGGCCACCGGGCTGCGCTGGTTCGCCGGCAAGACCGGCCCGGCCGCGTCCAACCATTTCGAGGCCGGCGGCTTCATCCGCAGCCGGCCGGGCATCGAGCATCCCGACCTGCAGCTGACCTTCATGCCGATCGCGATCAAGCCCGGCACGGTCGAGGATGTCGGCGGCCATTCCTTCCAGGTGCATATCGACCTGATGCGGCCGCGCAGCCTGGGCCATGTCAGGCTGCGCTCCGCCGACCCGGCCGAGCCGCCGGCGATCCGCTTCAACTACCTGGCGGACCCGCAGGACCGCATCGACCTGCGCGAATCGGTGCGGCTGACCCGCGAGATCCTGGCCCAGCCGGCGCTGGCCGCCTATCGCGGCGACGAGATCTATCCCGGGCCCGAGGTGCGCAGCGACGACGAGATCGACGCCTATCTGCGCCAGGGCATCGAGACCTGCTACCACCCGGTCGGCACCTGCCGGATGGGGCAGGGCGCCACGGCTGTGGTGGACGGCGAATGCCGCGTCCATGGCGTCGGGGGGTTGCGGGTGGTCGACGCCTCGGTGATGCCGGCGATCGTCAGCGGCAACACCAACGCCCCGACCATCATGATCGCCGAGAAGGCGAGCGACCTGATCCGCGGCCGGCGCGCGCCGCCGCGCGAGGACCATCCGGTCTGGATTCATCCCCGGTGGGAAACCGCCCAGCGCTGAGCAGGAAAGAACCGGCCATGACCGCATCTCTCAACGACCACCGCTCGGCGCGCATCGACTTGGCCGCAGCGTTCCGCTGGTTCGCGCGGCTCGACATGCATGAGTCGGTCGCCAACCACATGAGCGTGGCGGTGGATGGATCGCGCTTCCTGATCAACCCGTGCCGACTGCACTTCTCGCGCGTCACCGCGAGCAGCCTGCTGCTGTTCGACGCGCATGACCCGACCACGCTGGACCGGCCCGACGCGCCGGATCCGACCGCCTGGTACCTGCACGCCCGGCTGCATGCGGCGCTGCCGCAGGCCCGCTGCGTCATGCATCTGCACTCGAAATACGCCACCGCCCTGGCCTGCCTGGCGGACAGCACCATGCCGCCGATCGACATGAACACCGCCCGCTTCTTCGGCCGGGTGGCGATCGATGACGGCTTCGCCGGGATGGCGCTGTCGGACGAGGAGGGCGACCGCCAGGCGGCGCTGATGACGGAAGGGAAGACCGTGCTGCTGATGGCCAATCACGGTGTGCTGGTGATCGGCCCGACCGTGGCCGACGCCTTTGATGAGCTGTACTATTTCGAGCGCGCGGCCGAGACGCTGCTGACCTGCTATGCCGCCGGTCGGCCGCTGCGGGTGATGCCGGACGAGGTCGCGCGGCTGACCGAGCGGCAATGGCGCGGCTATGGCCGCTTCGCCGCCGATCACCTGGACAACGTCAAGGCGATCCTCGACGCCGAGGAGTCGGGCTACCGCGACTGACCCAGTTATTCCTTCGAGGAGCCGCTACGCCAGGGCGTCGTCTTTCCCAGCGTGTCGGCCATCTTCGCGCCGCGCTGCCCCATCGGCTTGTCACCGTCGACGGTGCTGTCGCGGGCGGTCTGGTGCTCCGTCTCGGCATTCAGCTCCGCGCCGATCAGGAATACGACGGTCGACAGCCAGATCCAGGTCAGGAAGCCGACCACCGCCCCGAGCGAGCCATAGGTCGCGTCATAGTTGCCGAAGCGGGCGACGTACCAGGAGAACAGCATCGACCCGCCCATCCAGACCAGGGCCGCCAGCGCGCTGCCCCAGCTGATCCACTGCCAGCGCGCCTCCCGACGGCTCGGGCCGAAGCGGTATAGCAGCGACAGGCCGGCCACCGTCAGCACCAGCAGCGCCGGCCAGCGCAGCAGCCAGACCAGCGTGCCGGTGGCGGATCCGAGGCCGACGAAGCTGAGCACCACCGGCACGACGACGACGCCGACGAGAGCCAAGACGACGAAGATGATGGCGAGCGCGGTGAACAGCAGCGAGACGGCGTTCAGCCGGAAGAAGCCGCGCTTCTCGGTCTCGTCATAGACGACGTTCAGCGCATCGAACATCGCCTTCATCCCGGCATTCGCGCTCCACAGCGAGATGGCCAGGCTGGCGAAGAAGGCGATGCCGAGCGCTCGTGGGGGCTGGCTGGCGAGGCGATGCAGCTGGCCGCCGATCACCTCCATCCCGCCGCTCGGCAGGATGAAGGCGAGGTCGGTGACGTTCTGCTCGACCGTGGCGGGATCGGCCACGAACCCGTACAGCGACACGATCACGCCGATCGCGGGAAACAGGGCCAGCAGGGCGAAGTAGGCGACCCCGGCGGAAAGGGCGAAGACCCGGTCGTCATCGATCTCCGCCCAGACCCGCCACAGGATGTCCAGCCAGCCGCGCCGCGGGATCTCGCCCGGAGACCGTGCGTCGCGGCCGCGCCCGTCTTCCGTCGACAGCGACGTTGCCATCGCGCTCCCCACCGATACCGGACCTCTCAGGTCGAACGGCGGGGAGAGCGGGGGCGTTCCGCGGGATCAGCGCTCGGCCAGGGCCAGCTTGGCGCCGAGGGCGACGAAGGCGGCGGCGAAGCTGCGGCGCATCCAGGTCATCACCCGCGGGCGGGAGATCACATGGTCGCGCATCGCGGCGGCGAACAGGCCGTAGACGGCGAAGACCGCGAAGGTCATCAGCATGAACACGCCGCTCAGCTCCAGCATCCGGGCCAGCGGCTGGGCCTCGCCGGCGCTGACGAACTGCGGCAGGAAGGCGACGAAGAAGATCGACAGCTTCGGGTTCAGGATGTTGATCAGAATCGCGGTCACCGTGACCTGCAGCGCCGACCGGCCGCCGACCTGCTTCTCCACCTTCAGCGCGCCGTGCTCGCGCAACGTGTTGAAGGCCATCCACAGCAGATAGGCGACGCCGAGATATTTGAAGATCTCGAAGGCCAGGGCGCTGGCGTGCAGCAGTGCCGCCAGCCCCAGGATCGCCGCGGCCATGTGCGGCACGATGCCGAGGGTGCAGCCGAAGGCCGCGACCACGCTGGCGCGCGACCCGCGGGTCAGCCCGGCGGCGATGGTGTAGAGCGCGCCGGTGCCGGGCGAGGCGACGATGATGAACGAGGTGATCAGGAACTCGATGCTCACGGCCGCGATCCTCCCCAAGGCTACGGCCGCCACGATGCCCTGGTGAGGCTTGGCCGGCAAGGGCGACCTACACCGGGATCGCCACGCTGTTCTTGATCTCGCGCAGGGCGAAGTTCGAGCTGATGTGCTGCACCGCCGGGCTGGTGAACATCACCTCCTTCAGGAACTTCTCGTAGTCCAGCGGGCTGCGGGTGACGATCCGCAGGATGTAGTCGGCCGAGCCGGTCATCGAATAGAACTCCAGCACCTCCGGCCGCTCGGCGATCTTGCGCTCGAACGCCTCGATCTGCTCTCCGTCATGCTTGGCCAGGGTGACATGGGCGAAGGCGGTCTCGCCATAGCCCAGCCGGGCCGGGTCGACCCGGGCGACGTAGTCCTTGATCACGCCGCGCTCCTCCAGCGCCTTCAGCCGCCGCCAGGTCGGCGAGGTCGACAGGCCGACCGCATCGGCCAGCTCCTGCACGCTCTGCCGGGCGTTGCGCTGCAGAGCCGCCAGGATGGCGCGCTCGAACCGATCCAGCTCCTCGGCATCCGCAGGCATGAAACCTCCTCGATCCCACTGATCCGGGCAAATCATACCTCACATCGGCGAGATCTGCACCGACATCGGCAAAACTTTTCCCCGAATCCGTCGCATCCTTTTCCTGGAGATGCGCTCTGCGCGTCGGTCGGAATGCCCAGCAGTAAGGACGACCCGGTGACCGCTCTCGCCTTCCAGCAGCCCCGCCTCTTGGCGAATGCGCCCGCCCCCGGTTTCGACTGGCGTCGCGTCGCCCATCTGCTGCACCTCTCCCGCGCGTTGGACGCGCTGGAGGAGACGGTGCTGGCGCCGCAGAAGAAGGTGCTCTACCAGTTTTCCGCCCGCGGCCACGACCTGGCGCAGATCCTGCTGGGCACGCGGCTGGACGACCCGCGCGACGCGGTCTGCGGCTATTACCGCTCCCGCCCGATCCTGCTGACCCTCGGCGTCGACCTGGTCGACGCGCTCGGGTCGTCAATGGCGCGGGACGGGGGATATTCCGCCGGCCGCGACATCGGCGTGGTGTTCAACTTCCCGAACCCGTCCGGCCCCTCGGCGCTGCCGATGTGCGGCGGCGTCGGCACCCAGTACACCCCGGCCGCCGGCTGGGCCCAGGCGATCGAATACGGCCGCACCGTGCTGCACGACCCAGCCTGTGACCGGGCCATCGCCGTCGTCCTCGGCGGCGACGCCTCGGTCGCCACCAACGGCTTCTGGTCGGCGCTGACCATCACCACCACCCAGCGCCTGCCGGTGCTGTTCCTGATCGAGGACAATGGCTACGGCATCTCGGTGCCGTCGCGGTTCCAGACCCCGGGCGGCGACATCGCCGCCAACCTCGCCAGCTTCCGCGGCCTGCACATCCTGGCAGGCGACGGCACCGACCCGGCCGAGACAGCGCGGCTGGCCGACGCCGCCGTCGCCCATGTCCGCGACCGCAAGGGCCCGTGCCTGCTGCGGCTCAGCGTGCCGCGGCTGGAGGGCCACAGCTTCCAGGACACCCAGGCCTATAAGCCGGCCGAGACCGTGGCAGCGGAATGGGCCCGCGACCCGCTGCCCAAGCTCAAGCAGTTCCTGGTCCCCGCGGTGATGGAGGCGGCGGCGTGGGACACGCTCGCCGCCGAGGCCGGGGCGCAGGTCGAGGCGGCGCGGGCCCGGGCCGAGGCACGGCCCGCCCCGGACGCCGCCACGGTGACGCGCCATGTCTTCTTCGAGGGCGAGGCGCCGGCGATGGGGGGCTTGCGCGGCGAGGGCATTATCCAACCCGCGGGCGACGAGTCACCGCAGCCGGAGGGGCCGCGGATCAACATGGTCACCGCCATCCGCCGCACCCTGGACCACGAGATGTCGGTCAATTCGCGCATGGTGATGCTGGGCGAGGATATCGGGCCGAAGGGCGGCGTCCATGCCGTGACGTTGGGGCTGCAGGAGAAGTTCGGCGCCGACCGGGTGATGGACACCAGCCTGTCGGAGGAGGGCATCGTCGGCCGCGCCGTCGGCATGGCGCTGGCCGGCCTCCTGCCGGTGCCGGAGATCCAGTTCCGCAAATACGCCGACCCGGCGGCGGAGCAGATCAACGATTGCGGCACGATGCGCTGGCGCACCAACAACCGCTTCGCCGCGCCGATGGTGCTGCGCATGCCGGTCGGGTTCCTCAAATGCGGCGACCCCTGGCACAGCCAGACCAACGAGGTGCAGTTCGTGCACGCGCCGGGCTGGAAGGTGGCGGTGCCGTCCAATGCCGAGGATGCGGTCGGGCTGCTGCGGGCGGCGCTGCGGGGCGACGACCCGGTGATGTTCCTGGAGCACCGCGCCATGCTCGACGCGGCCTGGGCCCGCCGGTCCTATCCGGGCGACGGCTACGTCCTGCCCTTCGGCCGGGCCCGGACCACGATGACGGGCACCGACCTGACCATCGTCACCTGGGGCGCCATGGTCGAGCGGGCGGAGGCGGCGGCGCGGGTCAGCGGCCGGTCGGTCGAAGTGATCGACCTGCGCACGCTGATGCCGTGGGACAGCGCGGCGGTGCTGGCCTCGGTGGCGCGCACCCGGCGCTGCCTGATCGTGCATGAGGATCTGCGCACCGGCGGCTTCGGGGCCGAGATCGCGGCGGTGGTGGCGGACGAGGCGTTCATGGATCTCGACGCCCCGGTGGCGCGGCTGACCATGCCGGACATCCCCAGCCCGCACAATCCGGTGCTGCTGGACGCCGCGGTGCCGTCGGTGGACCGCATCCGCGACAAGATCCTCGCCCTGACCGGGTTCTGACATGGCCGACATCATCGAGGCGGCGGCGGTCGAGGTGCTAGCGCCGGTCCAGCAGGAGGGCACCAAGGCGGCGGTGCGCGGCTGGCTCGCGGCCGTAGGCGACACGGTGCGCGAGGGTGATCCGCTAGTCGAGCTGGAGACCGACAAGGTCACGGTCGAGGTCCCGGCCCCGGCTTCCGGAACGCTGGTCGAGATCCTGGTCGCGACCGACCAGGACGCCGCGCCGGGCGCGGTGCTGGGGCGGATCGAGACGAATGCTGCCGACGCCCAGTCTTTCTTAGTCCCCCCTCCCCCTGCGGGAGGGGGGCAGGGGGAGGGGGCTGCGCGCGTCCGCGCGCGGATAGCCGAGGACCTCGACGCGTCACATCAATCCGGCCTCGGCTCCAGTGGCGACAACCCCCTCCCCCTAACCCCCTCCCGCGAGGGGAGGGGGGACTCGGATGGAGCGAGCGGAAGCGCGGAGGCGTCCCCTGCTACAAGGTCCATTGCCGAGTTCGACCCAGCCCTCCGCCTGTCGCCGTCAGTGCGCAAGCTGCTGGTCGAGACCGGGCTCKACCCCGCCGGGTTGAGCGGCAGCGGCAAGGACGGGCGGCTGACGCGCCAGGATGTCGAGGAGGAGGTCGCGCGCCGGCAGGACCGACCGGCTGCTCCAGCCGAGGTGAAGCCGGTCCCCGGCCTCCGCTCCCACCGCATCCCGCACGATTCCCTGCGCCGGCGCATCGCCGAGCACATGGCGCATTCCGTCGCCACGGCGCCGCATGTCACCGCGGTGTTCGAGGCCGATTTCGGCGCGGTGCTGGCGCATCGCCAAGCGCACAAGGCGGCGTTCGAGCGCCAGGGCGTGGCCCTGACCGTCACCGCCTATCTGGTCCAGGCCTGCGTCGCCGCGATGAAGGCGGTGCCCGCGGTCAACAGCCGCTGGCATGACGATTCGCTGGAGGTGTTCGACGATATCGGCATCGGCATCGGCACCGCGCTCGGGGACAAAGGCCTGGTAGTGCCGGTGGTGCACCGGGCGCAGTCGCTGTCGCTGCTCGGCATCGCCGCGCGGCTGCAGGAGGCGACGGCCCTGGCCCGCGCCGGCAGGCTGGCGCCGGCCGATGTCCAGGGCGGCACCTTCACCATCTCGAACCACGGCGTCTCGGGCTCGCTCCTGGCGGCGCCGATCATCATCAACCAGCCGCAGGTCGCGATCCTCGGCGTCGGCAAGGTCGAGAAGCGGGTGGTGGTGCGCGATGCCGGCGGCGCCGACGCGATGGTGATCCGGCCGATGGCTTATGTCTCGCTGACCATCGACCACCGCGCTTTGGACGGCGCCCAGACCAACGCCTGGCTGGCCCGCTTCGTCGAGACGATCGAGACCTGGCCGGCGGAGTAGGCCGACCGCTCGATCAGCATCACGTCGCCGAATTCGTGGCCGCGATAGCCCTCGGCGGTGAGGGCGGCCGGCAGACCGTCCAGCACCCCGTCCGGGGCGAAGGCGCGCAGCAGTTCGAAATGGCTCTCGCCCGGCTGGTGCATCCCGGTGAGCAAGGCATCGATGACGCACAGGCTTGTCCCCGGCCCGATGCGGTTGGTGGCGACGCCGTCGCCGGCGCGGACCGTGCCGTCGGCCGCCGCCGCGGCTTCCAGGGCGCGGACCACGGTGGTGCCGATGACGACGACGCGCCGGCCTGACGCCTTCGCCCGGGCGATCGCCGCAGCGGTCCGCTCGGGGATCCGGTAGGGCTCGTCGAAGGGCAGGCGCCGGTCCAGTGCCGGGTCGCCGGTCGAGGAGATGCCGGCGGCATGGGTCAGCGTGGCGAAGCCGACACCTTGCTTCCGCCAGGCGGCGAGCAGCGCCCAATCGAGCGCGAAGCCGGCCGAGGGCGGCTCGAACGCCACCGGGTCGGCGGCGATACGGGTCCAGACATCCCACAGCGCCAGCGGCTGCGGCACATGGGCGTACTGTATCGGCTTTCCGTGCCGCGCCAGCCCGGCCAAGACGTCGTTGCGGGGACCCAGGAGGTGCAGCTGGATCAGCCGCGGATGGTCCAGCATGCGCTCGACCACAGCCGCCAGCGGCCCGAGAGCCAGGGGATCGCCGGCTGACAGTGGTGGCGGCGCCGGCCGGTCCTCGGTGCGGATGCGGTGGTCGCCGGCACCGAAGGCCACGGCCACGAAGCACGTCGGGTCGCCCGGCGTCACCCAACCGGCCAGCCGCAACTCGACCGGGCTCTCGCTGTCGTGATGCCAGCCGTGCAGGCTCGCCGGCAGGGTCGCGGCGTCATTGGCGACGACCAGGTCGCCAGGGGCCAGCAGCGTCGCCAGGGCCGCACGGTGCAGATGCCGGGTCCGGCCTTCGGCATCGACGGCGCAGAGCCGGGCGGCGGGCCGGTCGGGCCGGTCGGCGGCGATCATGCGTCCACCCGCTGCTCGGCGGCGCGGCCCGGCAGCGCGGCCAGCACCGCCTGCACGATCTCCGAGGCGGAGAGTTCGGGCATCTTCAGGGTCGAGGGATCGGCGTCGGGCACCGCCAAAGCGTGCAGCTTCGTGTCCATGTCGCCGGGGTCGATCGACAGGAAGCGCACGCCGTCGTCCCGGGCCTCCTCGGCCCAGATCGCCGTCAGGTGGCGCAGCCCGGCCTTGCTGGCGCCGTAGGCGCCCCAGCCGGCATAGGCGCTCACGGCCGCGTCGCTGGAGATGTTGATCACAACCGCGCCGCGGCCCTGGCGGGCGGAGGCGGCGAGGGCGCCGAACAGCGTCTTGGTCAGCCGGAGCGGCCCGACCAGGTTGACCGCCAGCGCCTGCTCCAGGTCTTCGCATTCGGTGTCGGCCAGCAGGGCGAGCGGGACCGGGCCGAGGCTCGAGGCATTGTTGATCAGCACGTCGAGCCCGCCCAGCCCGGCGGTGATCTGCAGCGCGATCGGGTGGATGTCCTCTTTTCGGCCGACATCGCCGACGATGCCCTGGGCGCCGGTCTCGCGCGCGGTGCGGGCCACGGCTTCGGCGCCGCGGGCGACGAAGGCGACCCGCGCGCCCATCGCGGTCAGCAGCCGCACCAGCGCCAGCCCCAGGCCGGAGGTGCCGCCGGTGACCGCCACGCGCAGCCGCCGCAGATCGGTGTCGAGTGCCATGATGGATGCTCCTGTCGTCGGGAGCTTCCATCGGTACAAGTTCAAGCGGGCTTTAGGTCAAGAGGATATTGCAAGGAACGGCTTGTTAATTTAACTGCCTTCCGGCGCCCTTACCCCCAAACCTCCTTTGCGATCTCCACGATCATCGCCAGCTTGGCCCATTGCTCGTCCTCGGCCAGGACGTTGCCCTCCTCGGTGCTGGCGAAGCCGCATTGCGGGCTGAGGCACAGCTGGTCAAGGTCGACGAATCTCGCCGCTTCGTCGATCCGGCGCTTGATGTCGTCCTTCTGCTCCAGCGTGCCGGACTTGGAGGTCACCAGGCCCAGCACCACGGTCTTGCCCTTGGGCAGGAAGCGCAGCGGCTCGAACCCGCCGGCGCGCTCGGTGTCCCATTCCATGAAATAGCCGTCGGCGGCGATCTCGTTGAACAGCCGCTCCGCCACCGGCTCGTAGCCGCCCGAGGCGATGAAGGTGGAGCGGAAATTGCCGCGGCAGAGATGCATGGTGATGGTCATGTCCTTCGGCCGGCCGGCGATGGCGGCGTTCAGCATGGCGGCATAGATCCCCGGCTGCTTCACCGGGTCGTCGCCGCGCTCGGCCAGCATCCGGCGCTGATCCGGGTCGCAGAGATAGGCGAAGCTGACATCGTCCAGCTGCAGGTAGCGGCAGCCCTCGGCGGCGAAGGCGGCGACCGCGCCGGCATAGGCCCGGCCGAGATCGGCGTAGAACGCCTCCATCTCGGGATAGACCGCGGCATCGATCACCTGCCGTCCGCCGCGATAATGCAGCATGCTGGGCGACGGGATCGTCATCTTCGGCACCCGGGCGGTGTTCGCCTTCAGGAAGCGGAAATGCTCCAGCATCGGATGGCCGGAGAAGCCGAGCTTGCCGGTCACGCGGATGCCCTTCGGCTTCAACTGGGTGCCCTGGAACTGCACGCCATGATCGGCCCAGTAGCCCTCAACGCCGTCGAGATGCTCGAGGAAGTCGAAATGCCAGAAGGCGCGGCGGAACTCGCCGTCGGTGACGGCATCGAGGCCGATCTCCTCCTGCCGGCGGATGATCTTGCGGATCTCCTGGTCCTCAACCGCGTGCAATTCACCGTCGGTAATCGCGCCCCGCTCGTGCTGGGCGCGGGCGGCCTTCAGGGGGGCGGTGCGCAACAGGCTGCCGACCATGTCGGCGCGGAAGGGCGGGGTCTGGCGCGGCATGAGATGGTCCTCCTCAGATGACACTTTATTGAACTGTCATCCTCGGGCTTGACCCGAGGATCCAGGGGCGGCCAGAGCGGCTCTCCGTGGCCCCTGGATTGCCGGGTCAAGCCCGGCAATGACAAGGAAGAGAGATCCTACGGTGCAGCATGGATCGGCCCCTTTCGGGTCACGCCGAGATGGCGGGTCAGCGCGGCCTCGTCGGCCTTCAGCGTGGCGCTGGGGGCGGCATGGACGATGGCGCCGCGCTCCAGGATCACCGCGTGGTCGGTGACCGACAGGATCTTCCGGGCATGCTGCTCGACCACGACAGCCGCGACGCCCTCGTCGCGCAGGATGCGCTTCAGCGCCGCCAGCAGCTCCTCGACGATGATCGGCGCCAGACCCTCGGTCGGCTCGTCCAGCAGCAGCAGCTTCGGGTTCAGCATCAGGGCGCGGGCGATGGCCAGCATCTGCTGCTCGCCGCCCGACAGCTGGCTGCCCAGGTTGCCGCGCCGCTCCTTCAGCCGCGGGAACAGGGCGTAGGCGCGCTCCGGCGTCCACGGGCCGGGGCGGGCCACTGCGGTCATGTTCTCCTCGACTGTCAGCGACTTGAAGATGTTGCGCTCCTGCGGCACCCAGCCGATCCCGGCCAGCGCCCGGTCCTCCGGCCGCGCCCGGGTCAGGTCGCGGCCGGAAAGGGTGACGGTGCCGCCGAAGCGCCGGGTGACGCCGATGATGCTGTTCAAGAGCGTGGTCTTGCCGGTGCCGTTGCGGCCCAGCAGCGCCAATGCCTCGCCCTCGGCCAGGGTCAGCGACACGCCGGAGATGACGACGGCCTCGCCATAGCCGGCGACGAGGTCCTTCAGGGCCAGCAGCTCAGCCATCCACCGCCTCCCCGAGATAGACGGCGCGGACCCGGCCATCGGCGGCGATGGCGTCGGGCGGGCCCTCCGTCAGAAGCGTGCCGTCGACCAGCACCGAGATCCGGTCGGCGAAGCTGAACACCAGGTCCATGTCGTGCTCGATCAGCAGCACCGAGACGTCCGGCGGCAGTTCGGCGATGGTGGCCAGCAGCTCGTGCCGCTCCGCCTCCGGCACGCCGGCCGCCGGCTCGTCCAGCAGCAGCACGCGCGGCCGGCAGGCGAAGGCGGTGGCGATCTCCAGCAGGCGCTGCTTGCCATAGGCCAGGGTGGCGGTGCGCTCCTGCAGCACATCGGTCAGGCGGAAGCGCTCGGCGATGGCCAGGATCTCATCCAGCACCTCGGCCTTGCCGCCGGCCACCCGCCACCAGTCGCCGCCGCGGCCCAGGCGCTCGGCCACGGCGAGCCCGATGGTGTCGAGCGGCGTGAGCTCCGGGAACAGCTGGTTGATCTGGAAGGTGCGGGCCAGGCCGCGGCGGACCCGCAGATGCGGCTTCAGCCCGGTGATGTCCTCGCCGCCCAGCAGCACCCGGCCGCCGCTCGGGGCCAGCACGCCGGTCAGCAGGTTGACGAAGGTGGTCTTGCCGGCGCCGTTCGGGCCGATCAGCGCATGCCGCGCCCCGACCGCGATCTTCAGCGACACGTCGTTGGTGGCCACGAGTCCGCCGAAGCGCTTCTGCAGGCCGATGGTCTCGAGCGCGACCGTCATCGCCCCCCTCCGAGGCGGGAAAGGAAGGCGGCGATCGGCCGGCGCACGCCCTGCACCAGCCGGTCGCGGCCGACCAGCACCAGCAGCACCAGGAAGGCGCCCAGCCAGAATGACCAGTATTGCGGGGTGATGCCGGAAATCCAGTCCTGCAGGAAGCGGAACAGCACGGCGCCGATCGGCCCGCCATAGAGATAGCCGGCGCCGCCGATCACCAGCACCAGCAGCACGTCGGCCGAGCGATGGAAGTCGAACACGTCGAGCGAGACGAACTGGGTGGTCTGGGCCAGGAGGGCTCCGGCGACCGCGGCATAGGCGGCCGACAGCGTGTAGACTCCGATCAGCCGCCGCGCCACCGGCACGCCGACCGCGGCGGCGCGCAGCCGGTTGTCGCGGATCGCCTTCAGCGACAGGCCGAAGGGCGAATGCACCACCCGCCGGGCGAACAGGAACAGCACGAACAGCACGGCCAGGCTGTAGGCATAGGCGGCGGTGCCGTAGAGATCGAACTCGAACCAGCCCAGGATCGGCCCGACCGCCATGCCGTTCAGCCCGTCCGCGCCCCCTGTCAGCCCGGCCGCCTGGTTGGCGATCTCGAACAACAGCAGCGAGACGCCGAGCGTGACCATCAGCCGGGTGAGGTCGCTGCCGCGCAGCACCAGGAAGCCGGTGGCGAAGCCCAGCACGGCCCCGGCCGCCGCGGCGACGACGAGGCCCAGCAGCGGCTCGCCGGCGACATGGATGGTCAGGAGTCCGGCGACATAGGCGCCGAGGCCGAAGAAGGCGGCATGGCCGAGCGAGACGATGCCGGCATAGCCGAGGATGAGGTCGAGCGAGAGCGCGAACAGCGCCAGGATCGCGATCTCGTTCAGGATCAGGTGCTGGTCCGGCAGCAGGACCAGCGCGGCCAGGGCGGCCAGCCAGAACAGCGCCTCCGGCCACCGCCAGCGGGCGCGCGCCGCAGCCGGGGAGGAGAGCAGGGCGGCCGTCATCGGCTGCCTCCGCGGGCGAACAGCCCCTGCGGCCGCAGCAGCAGCACCACGATCATCACCGTGTAGATGACGAAGGATCCGAAAGCGGGGACATAGTACTTGCCGGCGACATCGGCGATGCCGAGCAGCAGCGCCGCCAGAAACGGCCCGGTCAGGCTGGAGGTGCCGCCGACCGTCACCACGATCAGGAAATAGATCATGTACTTCAAGGGGAAGGTCGGGTCGACGCCCAGGATCTCGGCTCCCAGCGCGCCGCCGAGTCCGGCGAGGCCGCTGCCGACGGCGAAGGTGGCGGCGAACACGGTATCGACCCGGATGCCCATGCCCCTGGCCGCGCGTGGATCGTCGACCGCGGCGCGCAGCCGGCTGCCGAAGCGGGTGTAGGCCAGCACCCCCTGCAGCGCCAGCACCAGCACGCCGCAGATGACGATGATCAGGGCGCGGTAGATGCCGATGCCGACGCCCATCACCTCGACCCGGCCGCGCAGATAGTCGGGCAGCTGGATGATCTGCTGCTCCGACCCCATCAGGTAGTCGGCGGCCGCCATCGACATGAACACGATCCCGATCGAGAACAGCACCTGGTCGAGGTGGCTGCGGCGGTACAGCTGCCGGTACAGCGTCCGCTCCAGCACCAGCCCGACCGCGGCCGCGGCCAGGAAGGCCGCCGGCAGGCACAGGAAGAACGGCACCTGCCAGCGGCTCATCAGGATCGCGGTGACATAGCCGCCGAGCATGGCGAAGGCGCCATGCGCCAGGTTGATGAAGTTCATCAGCCCCAGCGTCACCGACAGGCCGCAGGCCAGCACGAACAGCAGCATGCCGTAGGCGATGCCGTCGAACAGGATCGTCGCCATGGCGGGCTTACTTCGCGGCCTTGACCGGGTCCTTCACCGCCTCGATGGTCGCGAACTCGACATTGTACAGCGCGCCGTCGCGCTTCTCGACTTTGCGGACGTAGATGTTCTGGATGATGTCGCGGGTCTCCGGGTCGATCGAGACCGGGCCGCGCACGCTGGTCCAGCTCATGCCCTTCATGGCGTCGATCAGGCCCTGGCCGTCGGTGGCGCCGCCGGTCTTCTTCAGCGCCTCGAAGATCAGGTGCATGCCGTCATAGCCGCCGACCGCCATGAAGTTCGGCCGCAGCCCGGGATTGGCCGCCTGGAAGGCCTGGACGAAGGTCTTGTTCTCAGGGCTGTCATGGGCAGCGGAATAATGGTGGGTGGTGATCGTGCCCAGCGCCACGTCGCCGATCTTGTCCAGCAGCTCGTCATCGGTGACGTCGCCGGTCGCGATCAGCCGGATGCCGGACTTGTCGAGGCCGCGCTCGACGAACTGCTTCATGAACACGGCGCCGAAGCCCGACGGCACGAAGACGAACACCGCATCCGGCTTGGCGTCGGCCACGCGCTGCAGGAAGGGCGCGAAATCCGGATTCTTCAGCGGCACCTGCAATTGCTCGACCACCTGTCCGCCGGCCTTGCCGAAGCGCTCGGCGAAGGCCTTCTGCGCATCCAGGCCGGGGGCGTAGTCGCTGACCAGCGTGACCACGGTCTTGATGCCGTTCTGGGCGGCCCAGTCGGCCAGCGGCACGGTCACCTGGGGCAGGGTGAAGCTGGTGCGGACGATGAAGGGCGAGGCCTCGGTGAT
This sequence comes from Inquilinus sp. YAF38, assembly GCF_052113205.1. Taxonomy (NCBI): domain Bacteria; kingdom Pseudomonadati; phylum Pseudomonadota; class Alphaproteobacteria; order Rhodospirillales; family Rhodospirillaceae; genus Inquilinus; species Inquilinus sp. YAF38. Next base: position 22,073 of record NZ_JBFRCU010000005.1, read on the forward strand.
CACCGCGGTAGCGGCCGCCATCACCACCTGCGGCACCTTGGCCTGGGTCGCGATCGGCGCCGACGCCAGGGCCAGCGGGGTCAGGCCGAAGCCGGCCAGCACCGCCACCTTGTCCTTCACCACCAGCTCCTGCGCCAGGCGCTTGGTGACGTCGGCGGTGCCGGTGTCGTCCCGGACGATCAGCTCGATCGTCTTGCCGGCGACGGTGGTGCCGTTCTGCTGCAGATACAGCTTCGCCGCGGCCTCGATCTCCCGTCCGGTGGAGGCGGAGGGGCCGGTCATCGGCAGGATCAGACCGATCTTGACCGTGTCCTGCGCCGCGACGGGGCAGGCCGCCAGCAGGGCGGCGGCCAGGGCCGCTGCGGTGAGGTGGCGTCGGTGCATCTTGGTTCCTCCCCTTTGCCGGTCGACAGACTCTAGCGCCGGTGGATCGATCATCGCCGATCCCCGATCTTCTTCCTCTGATCTCTTGTGCCGGGGCCCCTGTGCGGTCAAGAATCCGTGCGCATAGCGGCATTCTTGTTCGCAGTACGAACAAAAGGGGAGGAGGTTCTGCGCGACGAGCAGGTCGTCTCGTTCCGCAAGGGGCTGGACATCATCCGCAGCTTCGGCGCGRGGCACCGGCGGCAGACCATCACCGAGGCGGCGTCGCGCACCGGCATGACACGGGCGGCGGCGCGGCGCTTCCTGCTGACCCTGTGCGATGCCGGCTATGCCCGCAGCGACGGCAAGCATTTCGAGCTGACGCCGGCGATCCTGTCGCTCGGCCACAGCTTCCTGTCCGGGATGGGCGAGATCGAGCGCGTGCGCGACGCGCTGCTGGGGCTGACGCGGGCCTTGGGCGAATCCGCCTCCGCCGCGATGCTGGACGGCACCATGATCGCCTATGTCGCCCGGTCGCCGGCGGCGCACCGGATCATGACGGTCGGCCTCGGCGTCGGCACCCGTCTGCCGGCGCATGCCACCTCGATGGGCCAGGCGCTGCTGGCGGTGCTGCATCCGCGCGAGCTAGAGCGCTATTTCGAAGCCGCGGTGCTGGAGCGGTTCACCGGGCACACGCTGACCACCCGCGGGGCCCTGATCGCTCGGCTCGCCGAGGTCCGCGGCCGCGGCTATGCGCAGGTGTCGGAGGAGTTGGAGACCGGGCTGAACTCGATCGCGGTCGCTGTGCCGGGCGGCATCTCCGCCGGCAACCTGGCGATCAATCTGAGCGCCCCGGCTGGGCGGGTCGGGGCGGAGGAGATGCGCGACCGCTTTCTGCCGGCGCTGCAGGAAGCGGCGCGGGCCGTGGCCCTGGTGGTGCAGCGCGGGTGATGTCGGTCAAGCTTCCTTGAGGCCGGTTGTAAGCCCGGTGCGATCGCTTGGCCTGTCCGCCTGGCGAGGCCTCTTCAGAATCCCCAACCCGTCATCCCCGCGAAAGCGGGGATCTCGTCACGCTTGAACCGGAAAGAGATTCCCGCTTTCGCGGGAATGACGACAAAGGGATGGATTGCTGTTCTGAAGAAGTCTCTTCATGCGGGAGAGCCGGACGCCAGTCCGAACCGATCATGGGCAGGATTGGCCGGCTAGCTCTGGTTCCAGCGCCGGATCACCGGCTCGGTGAGGTCATGCTCGTAACCCAGGACGCTGAGGCTGGCGGTGTCCAGCACGAAGCGCGACCCGTCCTGCGGCGGCAGGCCGAGCCAGCGCGCCGCGAGGACCCGGAGGAAATGGGAGCTCGAGAACACCAGGACCGTGCCGGCCGCCTGCCGGAACTGGCCGATCACGGCATCCGCCCGGGCGCCGACCTGCGCCGCATCCTCGCCCTGCGGGCAGCCGTCCCGGAACAGCTGCCAGCCCGGGCGCTCGGCCAGGATCTGCTTGGTGGTGATGCCCTCATAGGCGCCGTAATCCCACTCCGCCAGATCGTCCTTGATCACGGCGCCGGTCCCGAAGCCGGCCAGCGCGCAGGTGGTCCGGGCCCGCAGGGACGGGCTCGACCACACCGCCGCGAAGGACAGGCCCTGCAGCCGGCCGGCGACCCCGCGCGCGGCGGCCTCGCCCGCTTCGGTCAACGGGATGTCGGTGCGGCCGGTGTGCTTGCCGGACCGGCTCCACTCGGTCTCGCCATGCCGGACGAGATACAGTTCGGGAAACGGGCTGCTCATCGATGGCCTCTCGGTCGCGCGGATTCAGGAGGCGATCCTAACCCATGACGATCGTGCCGTCGGCCTCCACCCGCACCGGGATCGGGTCGAGCCCGCAATCGGCCGGGCCGGAGACCGGGCTGCCGTCCCCGGCGTCGAACTCAGCGAAGTGGTTGGAGCAGACCAGGCGCTGCCCGTCGGCGCTCAGCACGCTGCCGCCGCGCCAGGTCAGCGGCAGGAAGGCGTGCGGGCAGGCGTCGAGGAACGCCCGCACCGTGTCGCCGCGGCGGACCAGCAGCATCGAGAAGACGCGGCGGCCGGCGCCGAAGGCGAGGGCGCGGACGCCCGGATCCTCGATCTCGTCGACGCGGCCCAGCACCGTCGCCGGCGCCGGGGCGTGCGGATGCCGGCGCCAGGCCGGCCCGTCCTCCGGCGCGAACGGATTGCCGGTCACGCCGCGTCGCTGTCGGCCGACAGCACGCCGCGCCGGATCTGGTCCTCCTCGATGCTTTCGAACAGGGCGCGGAAATTGCCCTCGCCGAAGCCGTCATCGCCCTTGCGCTGGATGAACTCGAAGAAGATCGGGCCGATCACGGTCTGCGAGAAGATCTGCAGCAGCACCTTGGTGTGGGCGCCTTCGACCACGCCCTCGCCGTCGATCAGCAAGCCGAGCTCGCGCAGCCTCTCGACCGGCTCGCCATGCTTCGGCAGGCGGCCGTCGATCTTCTCGTAATAGGTGTCGGGCGGGGCCGGCATGAAGGCCAGGCCGTTCCTGTCCAGCTGCGTGACCGAGGCGTAGATGTCGCGGCTGCCCAGCGCCACATGCTGGATGCCCTCGCCCTTGTATTCGCGCAGATACTCCTCGATCTGGCTCTTCTCGTCGGCGCTCTCGTTGATCGGGATGCGGATCTTGCCGTCCGGGCTGGTCAGGGCGCGGGAGAAGAGGCCGGTCAGCTTGCCGCTGATGTCGAAATAGCGGATCTGCCGGAAGTTGAAGAGCCGGCTGTAGAAACCGACCCAGGCATCCATCTGGCCGCGATGCACGTTGTGGGTCAGGTGGTCGACATAGTAGAGGCCGGCGCTCTCGGCATGCGGCTCGGCCGCGCCGATCCAGTCGAAATCGACCTCGTAGATCGAGCCCTTGGCGCCGTAGCGGTCGACGAGATACAGCAGCGACCCGCCGATGCCCTCGATCGCCGGAATCCGCATCTCGCCGGCATTGACCCGGGTCTCGACCGGCTTGGCGCCCAGCGACACGGCACGCTTGAAGGCGTGATCGGCATCGGCGACGCGGAAGGCCATGGCGCAGGCGCAAGGGCCGTGCTTGCGGGCGAAGTCGCTGGCGAAGCTGTCCGGCTCGGCATTGACGACGAAGTTGATGTCGCCCTGGCGGTACAGCGTCACCCGCTTCGACTTGTGCCGCGCCACCGGCACGAAGCCCATGGTCTCGAACAGCGCGCCCAGCTTCTCCGGCTCGGACGAGGCGTATTCGACGAACTCGAACCCGTCCGTGCCCATCGGGTTGGCCTCGGTGATCTCGGCCGGCGGGGCGTCGTGCGGATAGGGGCCCATGCTGCTCTCCTGGCGTGGCGGTCCGCCAAGGATGATAGCAGGGAGGGCACGGTCGTTCCGTGCGAAACGAGGGGCGTCCGTAGGGTGGCGTGCGTGTTTCGCGCTCTGGATGGCTCTCCTGTGCAGGAAATGCGCATCCTCCCCGCCTGTCATGCCCGGGCCTGACCCGGGCATCCAGAGGCTGTCGAGATCTTCTGGATTGCCGGGTCAAGCCCGGCAATGACAGCGGAGGGGGAAGGGGCGAAACGAAAAGGCCGCCGGATCGGTCCGGCGGCCTTTGGATCTCGCAGTGGCGGTGCCGCGCCTTACTTCTCGACGAAGGCCTTCTCGATGACGTAGTCGCCCGGCTCGCCGTGGTTGCCCTCGACGAAGCCGCTGTTCTCCAGGATCGTCTTGAGGTCGGCCAGCATCAGCGGGCTGCCGCACAGCATGACGCGGTCGTGCTCGACCGACAGCGGCGGCAGGCCGATATCCTCGAACAGCTTGTTCGAGGTGATCAGGTCGGTGATCCGGCCGCGGTTGCGGAACGGCTCGCGCGTCACCGTCGGGTAGTAGATCAGCTTGCCGCGGATCTCCTCGCCCAGGAACTCGTCCTGCGGCAGTTCCTGCGTGATCAGCTCGCCATAGGCCAGCTCGGCGATCTGGCGGCAGCCATGCAGCAGCACCACCTTCTCGAACCGCTCATAGGTCTCGGGGTCGCGGATCAGGCTCAGGAACGGCGCCAGGCCGGTGCCGGTGCCCAGCAGGTACAGGTTGCGGCCGGGCTTGAGGTTGTCCAGCACCAGCGTGCCCGTCGCCTTGCGGCCGACGATGACCGGGTCGCCTTCCTTCAGATGCTGCAGGCGCGAGGTCAGCGGCCCGTTCTGCACCTTGATCGAGAAGAATTCGAGCCCGTCCTCGTAGTTGGGGCTGACGACGCTGTAGGCGCGCAGCAGCGGCTTGCCGTCGACCGGGATCCCGATCATCGTGAACTGGCCGTTCTTGAAGCGGAACGTCGGGTTGCGGGTCGTCTTGAAGCTGAAGAGCGTGTCGGTCCAGTGATGGACGCTGAGAACGCGCTCCTCATTGAAGTTGCTCATGCCTCGTCACCCTTCGCTCGCGACTACGCGCAGAATGTGGGAAATAGCCTCGCCGCTGTCGAGCCGATGCATGTAGATTCTTCCGGCGAAATTTGCAAGCCGGCCTTGCTGCGGCATAATTTGTTTGTATACTAACAATAAATGCGGACGGCTGCGCTGTCAACCGCCCGCGACAGGTGAGGCGCCCCGGCAGTGGGGCAGCGGAAAAGGAACGTCTCATGGCGCATGACGAGCCGCAGAAGCCGGCCGGCCCGGCCAAGCTGGTGATCCGCAACATCGGGCTGCTGCTCAGCGGCAAGCTGGAGGCGCCGATCCTCGACGCCGACACCGTGGTCGCGGTCGACGGCCGCATCACCGCGATCGGGCGCGAGAAGGACGTCGACACCGAAGGCGCCACCACCCTGATCGACGCCCATGGCACGACGTTGGCGCCGGGGCTGATCGACAGCCACGTCCATCCGGTGATCGGCGACTGGACGCCGCGGCAGAACCAGATCGGCTGGATCGATTCCAGCCTGCATGGCGGCGTCACCACCATGATCTCGGCCGGCGAGGTACATCTGCCCGGCCGGCCGCGCGACGTCATCGGGCTGAAGGCGCTGGCAGTGACGGCGCAGCGCAGCTTCTCCGCCTTCCGCCCGTCCGGCGTGAAGGTCCATGCCGGCGCGCCGGTGATCGAGAAGGAGATGGAGGAGCAGGACTTCAAGGACTTGGCCGCCGCCGGCGTCACCCTGCTCGGCGAGATCGGCCTCGGCGGGGTCAAGGACGGCCCGACCGCCAACCGCATGGTCGGCTGGGCCCGGAAATATGGGATCCAGAGCACGATCCACACCGGCGGCCCGTCGATCCCCGGCTCCGGCCTGATCGACAAGGATGTGGTGCTGGAGACCGACGCCGACGTGGTCGGCCACATCAATGGCGGCCACACCGCCCTGCCGGACAGTCAGATCCGCTGCATCTGCGAGGGCTGCAAGCGCGGGCTGGAGCTGGTGCACAACGGCAATGAGCGGGCGGCGCTGTTCACCCTGCGCACGGCGCGGGAGATGGGGCAGCTGGAGCGCGTGATCCTGGGCACCGACGCACCGGCCGGCTCCGGCGTCCAGCCGCTCGGCATCCTGCGCATGATTTCGATGCTGTCCTCGCTCGGCGACGTCGCGGCCGAGACCGCCTTCTGTTTCGCCACAGGCAACACCGCGCGGATGCGCAAACTGGACGCCGGCATTATCGAGCCCGGCTGGTCGGCCGATTTCGTCTTCCTCGACACCGCCCAGCATTCGGCCGGCACCTCGCTGCTGGAGAGCGTGCAGCTCGGCGACCTGCCGGGCGTCGGCATGACCGTGATCGACGGCGTGGTGCGCAGCCAGCGCAGCCGCAACACCCCGCCGGCCACCCGGGTGCCGGTGGTGGTGAGGGGGTAGTGCCAGCGGCTTCTGAGATCGGTTTCCGATCCTTTTCCGTCATGGCGAGGCCGTGGCCGGATGGCGGACCTCATCTGTTCGGATGATGCCGGGGGGCCGCCCCGGGAGTACGCTGTAGGCGCTGGCGACTGCCGGAGCCGTCGCGAGGGGGAGGCGATCGTGATCATCGACGGCACCGACAACAACGACACGCTTGCGGGCACCGAAGGCGACGACATCGTCAAGGGCAAGGGCGGCAACGACACCGCCCAGGGACTCGGCGGCCGGGACTATTTGTTCGGCGACAGCGGCAACGACACGCTCGACGGCGGCGACGGGAACGATGTCCTCATCGCGGGCGACGGCTACGATGTGCTGTTTGGCGGTGCCGGCGACGACTCGCTCACCGTGCCCTTCATCGTCGGGGGCTCTGCCGACTTCCTGGCCGACGGCTTCTTCGGCGGTGACGGGAACGACGCCCTCTATATATACCGCTTCGGCACCAGCATCGGCTACAGCATCGCGATGGACGGCACGGCGGCCAGCGACGGCACCGAGGCCTTCAGCATCGAGCGGTTGGAATACGTTGCCGGCGAGGGCGCCGACGTCATCACCGGCGGCATCGGCGACGACAATCTCATGGGCAATGGCGGCGCCGACACGCTGCGCGGCGGCACCGGCCTCGACACCCTGAGCGGAGGGGCCGGCAACGACACTCTCGATGGCGGTGACGGCGACGACACGCTGAACGACGGCGCCGGGGTCGTGATCGTCGACGGCGGCGCCGGATTCGACCGCCTGACCATCGACTGCAGAGACAGCGCCGCCGGGGCCGCCTTCGCGGTGGATGGCCGGACCAACGCCGACGGCAGCCGGGCGGTCGGCGTCGAAACCCTGACCTACCAGGCCGGCTCGGGCAACGACATCGTCACGGGCGCCGCGGCCGAGGACGCCCTCTACGGCAATGGCGGCAACGACCGGCTGAATGGAGGCGACGGCCTCGACATCCTCGACGGCGGCGACGGCAGCAATGTGCTGGACGGGGGCGGTGGCGACGACCTGTTGCTGAGCCACCGCGGGCCGGACACGCTGATCGGGGGCGCCGGTCGCGACCAGATCGACTACCGCAGCAGCGCTGTCGGCGTCACCGTGAACCTGGCGACCCACGCCGCTGCGGGCGGCGATGCCGAGGGCGACGTGATCGGCGCCGGCATCGAAGGCGTTTCGGGCTCGGCCGCCGGTGACAGCCTGACCGGCTCGGCCATGGCCGATTTCCTCTCCGGCGGCGGCGGGAACGACACGCTGGCGGGAGGCGCCGGGGCCGACATCCTGGAGGGCGACGGCACCGGCATTGCCGGCATCGATATCGCCAGCTATGCCGGCGCCGGCGCCGGGGTGACGGTGAGCCTCGCTGCCGGCACCGCCTCTGACGGCGATACGCTGCGCAACATCGAATACGTCACCGGCTCCAACTTCGCCGACACCGTGATCGGCGGCGGCGGCGCCAACCTGCTGCGCGGTCTCGCCGGGAACGACACGCTCCAAGGCGATGCCGGCGACGATACCCTGATCGGCGATGCCGGCGGCGACGTGCTTCGGGGCGGTGCCGGGGCCGACTTCCTCAACGGCGGCACCGGTGTGGACACGGCCAGCTACTATACCGGCGGCGTCGGTGTCGCGGTGGACCTGATCACCGGTTCCGGCAGCGGCGGCGAGGCTCAGGGCGACGTCCTGATCGGCATCGAGAACCTCTCCGGCAGCCAGGGCAACGACACGCTTGTCGGCAATGCCGGGGCTAACCTGCTGCAAGGCTGGTCCGGCAACGACGTGCTCCGCGGCGGCGCCGGCGCGGATGTGCTGGCGGGCGCCGCCGGCGTCGACACCGCCAGCTACTACAGCAGTACGACCGGGGTTGTTGTCAGCCTGGTCAGCGGCCTCGGCAGCGGCGGCGAAGCCCAGGGCGACACGCTGTCCGGCATAGAGAACCTCTCCGGCAGCCAGGGCAGCGACAGCCTCTATGGCAACGCCGGCGCCAACGTCCTGCAGGGCTGGAACGGCAATGACGTTCTCATCGGCCGGGCCGGCAAGGACACTCTCACCGGCGGTGCCGGGGCGGACCGCTTCACCTTCGCCGCGCTCGGCGACAGCGTGGTCGGGGCCAATGCCGACCGGATCACAGATTTCAGCCATGCCCAGGGCGACCGCATCGACCTGGCGGGGATCGACGCCCGGACCACCGTGGCCGGCGACCAGGCCTTCACTTTCATCGGGACCGCCCTTTACAGCGGCGTCGCCGGCCAACTCCGCTACGTCACCGGCAGCCTCACCACCATCGCCGGCGACCTCGACGGCGACAAGGTCTCGGACTTCCACATCACCCTGACCGGCACCATCGCCCTGGTCGCCGCGGACTTCGTGCTCTAGCTCAGGCGGCGCAGCAGCGCGATCAGGGTCGCCCGCTCGGCCTCGTTGAGCGGAGAGAGCGTCTCCTCGGTGATGTGCAGCGCGTTCGGCACCATGCGCTCGGCCAGGGCGTGGCCGGCCGGGCTTAGGGCGACCTCCAGGCGGCGGCCATCCTCCGGGTCCGGGCGGGTCTCGATCAGGCCGCGCTTGCCCAGCCGGTCGACCACGCCCTTGATCGTCGCCGCATCCATGGCGGTGCGGCGGCCGAGGCGGTTCTGCGAGCAGGGGCCGCACTCCAGCAGCTTGGCCAGCACCGCCCATTGCGTTGCCGTCAGGTCCTGCTCGCCGATGCCGGAGGCGAAGATCGCGGCGTGGCGCTGGCTGACCTGGCGCAGGATGAAGCCGATCTGGTCGTCGAGGATGTAGGAAGGCCCGCGCGCGGCGGAAACGGTGCTGGTCATGGCGGGCTTCCTATCACACGGCGAGATAGGCGTCGCGGATCTCCGGCTGCGCCTCCAGCTCGGCCATCGTGCCGCCGAAGCGGATGCGGCCGGTCTCGATGATGTAGGCGCGGTCGCTGATCAGCCGCGCGAAATGCAGGTTCTGCTCGGACAGGAGGACGCTCAAGCCCTCGTGCTTCATCGCCAGGATGGCGTCGGCCATCTGCTCGACGATCTTCGGTGCCAGCCCCTCGGACGGCTCGTCCAGCAGCACCAGCGACGGGTTGCCCATCAGGGTGCGGGCGATGGTCAGCATCTGCTGCTCGCCGCCGCTCATCCGGCCGCCTGGGCGCCGGCGCATCTCGGCCAGGTTCGGGAACAGGGTGTACAGCCGCTCCGGCGTCCAGCTCGGCGCGCCCGGCCGCGGCGGCTGCAGGCCCACCGCCAGGTTCTCCTCCACCGTCAGGTCGGTGAAGATCCGCCGGTCCTCCGGCACATAGCCCAGGCCGGCACGGGCGATTTCATGCGTCGGCCTGGCGGCGATGTCGGCGCCGCGGAACAGGATTTTCCCCTCGCGCCGCGGCACCAGCCCCATCAGCGCGCGGAAGGTGGTGGACTTGCCGGCGCCGTTGCGGCCGAGGAAGGCGACGACCTCGCCTTCGCCGACCTCGAAGCCGACATCGAACAGGATATGGGCCGGGCCGTAATGGGCGTTGAGGCCGGAGACCGAGAGCGTCATGCCGGCACCCCCTCGCGATGCTTGGCGTCGTAGAGCAGGCCGTCGCCGAGATAGACCGCGCGCACCTGCGGGTCGTGGCGCACCGCCTCCGGCGACCCTTCCGCGATCAGCGCGCCGCGGTTCAGCACCATGATCCGGTCGGCATGCTCGAACACCACATCCATGTCGTGCTCGGTGAACAGCACGCCGATCCGCCGCTGCCGCGCCACCTCCGCGGTCAGACGCATCAGCGCCGCCCGCTCCCGCGGCGCCATGCCGGCGGTCGGCTCGTCCATCAGCAGCAGCTTCGGCGCATTGGCCAGGGCGATCGACAGCTCCAGCCGCTTGACGTCGCCATAGGCCAGCTCGCCGCAGGCCCGCTCCGCCGCGTCGCCGAGGCCAACGAGGCCGAGCAGCGCGTCGGCCTCGCCGCGATAGGCGCGGCCGGCGAAACCGAGGCCGAACCGCCGGTGATGCGACAGCAGCGCCACCTGCACGTTCTCGCGCACCGTCATCGAGGCGAAGGTGGCGGCGATCTGGAAGGTGCGGCCGACGCCCAGGCGCCAGACCCGGCGCGGCGCCAGGCCGGTGATGTGGCGCCCCTCCAGCGTCACGCGGCCGGCATCGGGGCGGATCTGGCCGTTCAGCATGTTGAAGCAGGTGCTCTTGCCAGCGCCGTTCGGGCCGATCAATGCGAGGATTCCGCCGGCCTCGAGCGTGAAGTCGACGCCGCGCACCGCCTGCACCCCGGCATAGGATTTGGCCAGGCCTTCGACTTGCAGCAGGGGGGCACTCATTCCGCGGCCTCCGCCGGCGCGGCGGCGGCCGAAACTGAGGGCTTCCGTCGCCGGCCGCGCAGCTCTTCGACGAAACCCACCAGCCCCTTTGGGAAGGCCACCACCAGCAGCACGATGATGCCGCCCAGCACCAGCTTCGACAGGTCGGTCTGACTGACCAGCCAGATCGCCAGGGCCTTGTAGACGATGGCGCCGATCACGGCGCCGGACGCGGTCTCGATCCCGCCCAGCAGCACCATGACCAGCCCGTCGATCGACAGCGGGATGCCGAGATTGTCCGGGAACACGCTGCCCTTGAGGAAGGCGAACAGCGCCCCGGCCAGCCCGGCCATGGTGCCGGCGACCAGGAAGGCGACCCATTGCACCTTGGCCCGGCCGATGCCGATCGCCTCGGCCCGCTGGGTCGAATCCCGCACCCCGCGCAGGGCGAAACCGAAGGGCGAGAAGGTCAACACCCGCAGCAAGGCGATGCCGACGGCGGCCACCGCCAGCGCCAGCCAATAGAAGCCGGCGGGGTTCGCCGCCCAGGAGGACGGCCAGATCCCCAGCATGCCGTTGTCGCCGCCGGTGACCTCGACCCATTGCGTGGCGACAGACCAGGCGATCTGGGCGAAGGCCAGGGTCAGCATGGCGAAATAGACGCCGGACAGGCGCACACAGAAGGCGCCGAACAGCGCCGCGCCGAGCAGGCCGAACAATGGCCCGGCCAGCAGCGCCGCCTCCATCGGCAGGCCCAGCGCCTTGACCGCGAAGGCCGCGCCATAGGTGCCGAGGCCGAAATAGGCGGCATGGCCGAAGGAGGCGAGGCCGCCGGTGGTCATCAGGAACTGCAGGCTGGCGGCGAACAGGGCGAAGATCGCGATCTCGGACGCCACCGCCAGGGCATAGCCGCCGGCCACTATCGGCAGCAGCGCCGCGGCCACCAGCGCGGCCAGCAGGGCGATGCGCTCGCCCGTGGCGAGGGGCCGCCACGGCCGGATGGCGATGCCGATGGTCGGCCGCGCCGCCGCCTCCGGCTTGCCCAGCAGTCCCCAGGGCCGCACCACCAGCACGCAGGCCATCACCAGGAACACCAGCACCAGCGAGATGGTGGGGAAGACCAGGATGCCGAAGGCGTTCAGCTCCGACACCAGCACCGCGGCGATGAAGGCGCCGGGCACGCTGCCGAGCCCGCCGATCACCACCACGACGAAGACCTCGACGATGATGCGCAGATCCATGGTGTGGGTGACGGCATCGCGCGGGATCTGGAGCGCCCCGCCGAGGCCGGCCAGGAACACGCCGAGCGCGAAGACGCTGGTGAACAGCCATTTCTGGTTCACGCCCAGCGCCGCGATCATGTCGCGGTCCTGGGTCGCAGCGCGTACCAGCACGCCCCAGCGGGTGCGCCGGAACAGCAGCCACAGCAGGCCGAGCACGACGGGGCCGAGCACGATCAGGAACAGGTCGTACAGCGGCAGCTTTTGCCCCAGGATCTCGACCGCGCCGCGGAAGCCCGGCGCGCGGCGGCCGACCAGGTCCTCCGGCCCCCAGATCAGCACCACCAGATCGGCGACCATCAGCGTGACGCCGAAGGTGCCCAGCAGCTGGAACAGCTCCGGCGCCCGGTAGATCCGGCGCAGCAGCACGATCTCCAAGAGGGCGCCGAGCGCCGCCACGATCAGGGCGGCGAGGACGAGGCCGCCCCAGAAGCCGAGGGCGCCGGAGAGGCGTTCGGTCAGGGTATAGGCCAGGTACGCGCCCAGCATGTAGAAGGCGCCATGCGCGAAGTTCACGATCCGCGTCACGCCGAAGATGATCGACAGCCCCGACGCCACCAGGAACAGCGAGGCGGCGCTGGCGAGTCCGGTCAGGAACTGGGCGACGAGGAAATCCAAATGGCGCTCCCAACTCGCGTAGGTTGGGTTCGCACCTCGCGAACCCACCAGGACGGAACACTGTTGGGTTCGCCGGGGCGAACCCAACCCACGAGGGCGTTACTCCGCCGGCCGCAGCTTGGCGACTTCGGCGTCGGTCGGCAGGTGCTGGGCGCCGTCGCGGTAGTGGAAGTCGGTCATCACGCCCTTGCCGTCCTCGACCGTGGTCTTGCCGACGAAGGCGCCGAGGGTCGACTGGTGGTCGATCTTGCGGAAGGTGATGGGCCCGAACGGGCTGTCGACGCCGATGCCCTCGGCCGCCGCGATCATCTTGTCGGGGTCGGCCGACCCGGCCTTGGCCAGGATCGCCGCGACCGACTTCATGGTGGTGTAGCCGACGATCGAGCCCAACCGCGGATAGTCGCTGTACTTGGCCTGGTAGGCCTTCAGGAACGCGTCATGCTCCGGCGACTTGATCGCGTACCAGGGATAGCCGGTGACGATCCAGCCCTCCGGCGTCTCGTCCTTCAGCGGGTCGAGATATTCCGGCTCGCCGGTCARGAAGCTGACCACCGACCGGTCCTCGAACAGGCCGCGGGTGTTGCCCTCGCGCACGAACTTCACCAGGTCGGCGCCGAAGGTGACGTTCAGGATCGCCTCGGGCTTCGACGCGGCCAGCGCCTGCACCACCGAACCGGCGTCGATCTTGCCCTGCGGCGGCCATTGCGCGTCGACCCATTCGATATCCGGCCGCTTGGCCGACAGCAGCTGCTTGAACACCGCCACGGCCGACTGGCCGTATTCGTAGTTCGGCGCCACCGTGGCCCAGCGCTTGGCCGGCAGCTTCGCCGCCTCCTCGGCCAGCATCGCCGCCTGCATGTAGTTCGACGGGCGCAGCCGGAAGGTGTAGCGATTGCCGTTGGCCCAGGTCACGGCGTCGGTCAAGGGTTCCGCCGCCAGGAAGAACACCTTCTTCTGCTTGGCGAAGTCCGACACGGCGAGGCCGATGTTGGAGAAGAAGGTCCCGGCCAGGATGGTGACGCCCTCGGACGACACCAGCTCGTTGGCGGCGGTCACAGCATCGGCCGGCTTGCCGCCATCGTCCTTGGAGACGACGACCAGCTTCTGGCCGTTCACCCCGCCCGCGGCGTTGATCTCCTCGATCGCCAGCTGCCAGCCCTTGCGGTAGGGCTCGGTGAAGGCCGGCAGCGCGGAATAGCTGTTGATCTCCCCGATCTTGATCTCCTGCGCCCCGGCCGCTGCCGGGGTGCCGAGCGCGGCGAACAGCGCCAGCGCCGCCGCGACGTGAAACCTTGCCTTCATCCCTGTCTCCTTCGTGTCCTTGTCGGTCGGGCTGCCTTGTGGTTTGCCCTGTCGCCGCGCCGGTTTCCAGGCCCTCGTTCCTATTCTCCCTGTTTGTCATGCCCGGGCTTGACCCGGGCATCCAGAGGGTCTCGACGCCCACTGGATTGCCGGGTCAAGCCCGGCAATGACATCAAGAGGCAAAGCCAGGGCCCGGCTTCGTCTCTATCTCAACCCGTCCTCCCCCTTGATCTGGTCCTTAGTCAGTCCGCCGACCCGGGGCAAGGGGCGGCCGCTGTCGGTCACCGCCACCGCGACCACGATCTCGCCGGCCCGCGGCGCATCGGCGATGCGCACCTCCATGCCGTCGAAATGGCTGCGGACATAGGCGGCGTCCTTGTGGCCGAGCGGGATGTCCAGCGCCACGCCCGGGCCGCCGCGCTTCTTCGAGGACGGGATCAGCGCCGCGCCCTTGCCCAGAACCTTGCGCACGGGCGTGCCCAGCCTCGGGTGCAGGATGGCGGCGGCATGCTCCAGCTCGCCGTTCTCGCCCACCGCCGCGGCCTTGCCGTAGCTCTCGGCGCGCGATCCTTCGATGCCCAGCGCCGCCACCGCCTTCTCGGCCAGCAGAGCGCCCAGCTCCTCGCCGATCTCGAACAGCTCGGTCAGGTCGTCGGCATAGCGGCCGGCGAAGGGGTTCTCGATCACCGCCACCGCGGCGGCGCGGCGGGTCGGCGGGTCGACCTGTCGGCCCATCTCGGTCACCGTCTCCTCGACGACGGTCACGATCTTGCGGATCTTCGCGCTCATCGCAGGCCGTCCTCGCCCTTGATCTCGCTGGCCTTCAGCCCGCCGACGCGGGCGTGGATGCGGGCGCCGGTGGTCATCACCAGCACCAGCGCGATCTCGTCCGCCTTCGGCCCGTCCGGCACGCCGACCTCCATCGCGTCGAAATGGCTGCGGACATAGGAGGCGTCGATATGGGTCACCGGCACATCCAGCCGCGCGCCGGGCCCGCCGACCTTCTTGGCCGAGGCGACGATCGCCTTGGCGCCGCCCAGCGCCTCGCGCATGGCGTAGCCGCCGGGGACATGCCACAGCGCGCCGTGCTCCAGCTCGCCGGCGGCGCCGACGATGGCGCCCTTGCCGTAGCCCTGGATCGCCTTCGGGTCGCCGCCCAGCGCCTGGATCAACTGCTGTGCCATGGCCAGGCCCAGCGGCTTCAGGTCGTCCATGAAGCCCGCGATCTCCTCGACATAGCGGCCGGCGARGGGGTTGCGGATCACGGCGATGATGGCGCCCCGCCGCAGCGGCGTCGCGGCCGGCGGCCCGCCCTCGTGGAAGATTTCCTCGATGGTGACCAGGCGCTTGCGGATCTCGACCTCAGGCATGGATCAGGCTCTGTGTTGTGGGTGCTGATACTGCATCTCTTGTTTCGTCATCCCCGCGAAAGCGGGGATCTCCCGCCGCTCTCGATCCCATCGAGATTCCCGCTTTCGCGGGAATGACGGAGAAGGAGGAAGGAGGTCCCAGCCCCACCGTCCGCGTCTCGCCGGCCAGATGCAAGGCGGCGGCGCGGATCAGGCCGCGGGCGATCAGGGTCTCGGCCATGGCCGCGCCGGCCTCGAGGGCGGCGTCGATCTCGGCGGGATGCAGCGGGCCGACGCCGCGGGTCACCGGGCGGTCGCCCAGGTCGCTGTCGGGCTGCAGCTCGCGCGCCGGGACGCGCTGGATCGCCGGATGGCCGGGCAGGTCGACGGCATTGGCCACCACCGTGGCTGCGGCATCGGCATCGGCAGCGCCGACGGCCAGGATGGTCACCGCATCGGCGATGCCGAGCGAGAAGCTGCGGCCGCGCCAGCCGCTGGTGGCGATGCCGCGGATCCCGTTCCCGGCCGCCAGCACGGTGGTGCCGAACAGTCCGGGCTGGTCCGGGCGGTCGACGAGGCCGACGGTGAAGCTCTGCCCCGGCGCCAGGTGCAGGGCGATGTCGCCGCCATTGTTGACATAGGCGCGGGCCAGCGGCGCCGCCGCGGCCATTGCCGCCAGCACCGTCTCGGCCACCGCGCCGGCCACCGCCGCCATCGGGGTGATGAAGCTCTCCGCGGCATAGGGCGCCACCGCGTCGTGCATGCGGCGGGCGACCGGGCTCTGCAACGGGCAGTGGTCCGGCCGGGCCGGAGAGCGCAGCGGCGCCAGTTCGTCGCACAGCTCGTCCAGCAGGCCGGTGAAGCGCCGCGCCGCCGCCTCATAGGCCATCCGCACCGCCTCCGCCGTCCCGGTCGCCTCGACGATCAGGTCGATCGGCCCGTCCTGCAGATGCAGGCGCCGCCCGTCGGACAGCAGCGCGATCTGCGGCAGGCGGGCCATCGGGACGTCAGCCGTGCGACCGCTTCGCGCCTTCGGGCGCGAAGGGCCAGGGGTTGTCGCGATGGCCCGGCACCTGCCGCCGAGTCATGTCGACGCCGAGGGAGGAGAGGGGGCGGACATGGGCCATATGTCCCTCCAGCGCCTCGTAGTCAGACAGGCGCAGGGTGAACTCGATCGGCGCCACCAGGGCCGGGGTGGGGACGTAGCCGAAGGCGTTCTCCGGCACCCGGGTGACATCGACCATGAAGGTGATGCCGCCGCCGGGCCAGACATAGACCGGGGCGCCGCCGCAGGTGACATAGGTCAGCGCTTCCTTGACCGATCGGGTCAGCCGCACCGGGTTCTCGGTGACGCCGGAGCGCAGCGAGCCGCCGGCGCCGCCCATGAACAGCACGGTGCACAGCGCCGGCTCGCAATTCTCCTCGATCCGCGCGATCGACTGCTGCAGCGGCGCCGGCAGCTCGCGCTGCACCGGCCGCAGTTCGTCATCCAGCTCGTAATAGGCGAAATGCTCGCCGGTGGTGCTGACCATCAGCATGGTCAGGCCGGGACGCGCCGCCTTCGGGTTGAACGGGCCCAGGATCGACAGCGGGTCGGAGATGTCGGTGCCGCCCCAGCCGGTGCCGGGCTGCGCCACCTGGAAGTAGCGGCCGGGGGTAGAGCGGCGGCCCTTCATGTGGATGCCGGTTTCGGGGATGCCCAGCAGCTTGCCGGCCTGGTGCTCCGACAGCACGCCGGTGATGTGGTCGTCGACCACCACCACCTCGTCGACCTTGCCGTGCCACTGCTTGGCGAACATGCCGATGGTGGCGGAGCCGCAGCCGACCCGCATCCGCTCCTCGGCCGCGCCGTTGACGATCGGCGGCCTTCCGGCCTGCACGATCACGGTGGCGCCATCGTCGATGGTCAGCTCGACCGCGCGGCCGTTGCTCAGCTCCAGCAGGGTGTCGCAGGTGACGCGGCCCTCCTTCTTGCTGCCGCCGGTCAGGTGGTGCACGCCGCCCAGCGACAGCATCTGCGACCCGTACTCGCCGGTGGTGACGTGGCCGACCGGCTCGCCCTGGGCCCGCACCAGGCTGCGCTCCGGCCCGAGATGGCGGTCTGTATCGACCTTCACCTTGACGCCGCAATAGCTGAAGATGCCCTCGGTCACCACCGTGACCATGTCGACACCGTCGACCTCGGCCGAGACGATGAAGGGTGCCGGCTTGTAGTCGGGATAGGTGGTGCCGGCGCCGATCGCGGTGACGAAGGTCTCCGGCCCGCGCACCAGCTTGCCGTCCCAGTCGCCGATGCGGCTGAACGGAACTACGCTGCCGCCCTGCTGCAGGGTGCGGTCCAGCACCACATGGGGATCGACCCGGACCAGCGTGCCGTCGTAGTTGGCGTAGCGGTCGCAGGCCCCGGCGGCGCCGGGCTTGATGTAGCACATCACCGGGCAGGCATCGCAGCGGATGCGGCCATCCTCGGTCTTTTCGGTCGGCTGGGACATGTCAGTCCTTCTGTCCGGCGGCCAGGATCGCGGCGCGGATGCGGTCGGGCGTCGCCGGCACCCGGCGGATGCGCACGCCGGTGGCGTCGTGGATGGCGTTCAGGATGGCGGGGGCGGTCGGGATCAGCGCCTGCTCGCCGATGCCCTTGGCGCCGAACGGGCCGACCGGGGCGGCATCCTCGATCAGGATCGATTCCACCGGCGGCATGTCGCCGGCCGAGGGGATCAGGTAGTCGTGCAGGTTCTCGCCGCGGCCGGGATGGAACTCCTCCATCAGCGCCAGGCCGAGGCCCTGGGCGGCGCCGCCCTCGATCTGGCCCTCGACCAGGGTCGGGTTGATCGCCCGGCCGACATCATGCGCGGCGGTGATCTTCAGCACGCGGACGGTTCCCAATTCGATGTCGACCTCGATCTCGGCCATGTGGGCGCCGAAGCCGTACACGGCGTAGGGCACGCCCTGGCCGTCCGCATCCAGCGGGCTGGTCGGCGGGTCGAAGGTGGCTTCGGCGGCCAGGACATAGCCGCGCTCGTCCGGCGGCAGCACCGCCAGGTCGAGGGTGCGGGCGTGCTCGCCCTCGGTGACGGTGACCCGGCCATCGGCGAAGGCGATGGCGGCGCCCTCGCCGGCATTGGCCAGGCGCAGCAGGGCCCGGCGCAGGTCGCGGCCCGCCAGCTCCGCCGCCTTGCCGGTGACGAAGGTCTGGCGCGAGGCCGAGGTCTTGCCGCAGTCCGGCGTCAGGTCGGTGTCGGCCGAGACCAGGTCGAAGCGGTCGATCGGCGCGCCCAGCGCATCGGCGCAGATCTGGGTGACGACGGTGTTGGAGCCCTGGCCGATATCGACCGCGCCCTGGTGCAGCGCGATCCGCCCGTCCGGCTTCAGCCCGATGCGGATGGTCGACGGGTTGGGCAGCGAGGTGTTGCCGCAGCCATACCACATGCCGGCGACGCCGGCGCCGCGGCGCAGCGGGCCGGTGGCGGCCCGGTTGAAGGCGGCGGCCTCGTCCCGTGCCCGCTGCCAATGCGGCCGCAGCGATTCCAGGCAGGCGCGGATGCCGGTGCCGTCGCCCAGCACCTGGCCGGTCACGGTCGGCTGGTCGGGGCGCAGGGCGTTGTCGATGCGGAACTCCAGCCGGTCGATGCCCAGCCGATCGGCCAGCTCATCGTAGAGCTGTTCCTGCGCCACCCCGGCCTGGGGCACGCCGAAGCCGCGAAAGGCGCCGGCCGGCACCAGATGGGTGTGCACCGCGCGGGTCAGGGCCCGGTAGTGGGGCACGTAGTAGGGGCCGGAGGCGTGCACCGGCACCCGGTTGGCGACGGTCGGACCCCAGGAGGAATAGGCCCCGGTGTTGAAGTCGCCGGTGAAATCCATCGCCACCAGCTTGCCGTCCCGCGTCGCCCCGACCCGGGCGCGGATGCGCGACGGGTGGCGCTTGGTCGTGGTCATGATCGATTCGCTGCGGGAATAGACCATCCGCACCGGCCGCTTCAGGTGCCAGGCCGCGATCGCGATGAAGGGCTGGATCGACAGGTCGAGCTTGGAGCCGAAGCCGCCGCCGACCGCGGTCGGGATGATGCGCACCGCCTCGGGGGCGATGCCGAGGATCTTGGCGACGTCGTCGCGGTCCATATAGGGCGCCTGGGTGCAGGCCTGGATCTCGATCCGGTCGCCGACCCGGCGGGCGAAGCCGGCCTCGGGCTCGATATAGGCGTGCTCGACGAAGCCGGTCTCGAACTCGCCCTCGACCACCACGTCGGCCGTTTCCAGCGCCGCCTCGACATCGCCGCGCACGACCCGGCCACGCACCAGGATGTTGCCGGCGCGGTCGGCATGGACCAGGTCGGCCCCCGGCGCCAGTGCGGTGTCGATCGTGGTGTGGGCCGGCAAGGGCTCCCAGGTCACCGGGAAATCCGACAGGTCGAGCGACTCGATCGCCCAGCTCTCGCCGACCACCGCCGCCACCGCTTCGCCGCGGAACCGGGCCTCGGTCTCGGCGAAGGCCGGCTGGTCGGCGAAGGGGCCGATCACGCCGAAGCGGTTCTCGCCCGGCACGTCCCTCGCCGTGAACACCCGGACCACGCCGGGATGCGCGGCGACGAAGCCGTCGATGTCACCGAAGGCGAAGCGCGCGCGGTGATGCGGGCTGCGGATGGCGCGCAGAGTCAGGGCGCCGGACGGGGTCTCGTCGGCGCCAAACACGTCGCGGCCCTCGACCTTGCGGCGGCCGTCCAGCCGGTCGATCCGGGCGCCGACGGCATGGCCGGCGGCCGGTCCCTCGGCTGCGGCGGGCTCGGTGCGGGCGTCGAGGATGGCGGCGACGATCTTGCGATAGCCGGTGCAGCGGCACAGCACGCCGCCGATCGCGTCCATCACCTCGGCCTCACCCGGCTCCGGATTCCGGTCCAGCAGGGCGGCGGCCGCCACCAGCATGCCGGGGGTGCAGATGCCGCACTGGGCGGCGCCGTGGCGCAGGAAGGCGGATTGCAGCCGCGACGCCGTCGGCGACTGCGCCGGCAGCCCCTCGATGGTGGTGACCCGGCGGCCCTCGACCTGGCCGGACGCGACCAGGCAGCCGCAGACCGGGGCGTCGTCCAGCAGCACGGTGCAGGCGCCGCAATCGCCGGCATCGCAGCCGACCTTGGTGCCGGTCAGGCCCAGATCGTCGCGCAGCAGGCGGGTCAGCCGGCCGGCGGGATCGGCCGGCACCTGCACCGGGCGGCCGTTCAGGGTGAAGCCGAGCACGGGGCGGGCGTCGAGCATCTCAGATCTCCGCCGCAGCGCCGAGGGCGCAGGCATCGAGCGCGCGGCGCACCAGGGTCAGGGCCGCATCCAGGCGGTAGGCGGCGCTGGCGCGGACATCGCCGATCGGCGACAGCGGCGCCAGATGCTCCGGTCTGGCCAGCGCGCCGAGGCCGGGCCGCGCCGGGACACCGACGAGATCCTGTTCCAGCGCCGTCAGCCGTTGCGCCACGGCGGAACAGGACCCGACGGCGATCCGCGCCTGACTGACCCTGCCGTCGGCGTCGGTATCGACCACCGCCGCCACCATGGCGATCGAGATCACGAGGTAGCGGCGGGCGCCGAGCTTGAGGAAGGCCGAGGCGCCGGCATCGATCGTCCGCGGCACGATGACCGCAGTCACGATCTCGTCCTCGCGCCGGGCGGTGCGGCGGTTGCCGGAAATGAACTCGGACAGCGGCAGGGTGCGGCTGCCGGCGCGCGATCGCAGCTCCACCGCGGCGTCCAGCGCCAGCAGCGGCGGCACGCCGTCGGCGGCGGGGGAGGCGTTGCACAGGTTGCCGGCGATGGTGCCCAGATTCTGGATCTGGACGGATCCGACCTCCCGCGCCGCCGCCTTCAGCGCATCGAAGCAGCGCGGCAGCGGGGTGGCGATGATGGTGCTCCAGCTGGTGCGGGCGCCGATGCGGATGCGGTCGTCGCCGAGGACGATGCCGTCCAGCTCCGCCAGCCGCGAGATGTCGATGATCGGCCCGGCCAGCGGCCGGTCTCCCGCCGCCGGAAAGATGTCCGTTCCGCCCGCCAGGATGCGGCCGCCCGGCGCCGAAAGCACCGCCACCGCCTCATCCAGCGTGCCTGGCCGGAGATACATGAGGGAACTCCCTGGCCTGATCCTGTTCCGACGACCCGCCGTTCTCCAGCGGATATTTCATTCGTATACAAATGATCTTCATCCGCGCCGGCAGGGCTGTCAAGGCGGGATCGGTACCGATGACAGGACGCGTAGGTTGGGTTCGCATGGCGAACCCAACATGACGACGCCGGAAATCCCTGTTGGGTTCGCGATTCCGCGAACCCAACCTACGGTTGTGGTAACAACGCGATCCGCTCTCCCGCCGCCTCTTCCACCGCCGCGCGGCTGTAGAGCAGCGGGACCTGCTCGCCGCGGGCCCACAACGGAGCCAGATCGCGATAGTGCGGGGAGCGTGGGTCGCCGGACTGGCCGGGCGCGTTGATGCAGGTGCTGCGGTCCCAGTCGCCGATATCCATGACGATGCGGACTGAGGCGCCGTGGGTCACCCGGAAGTCGTCCGGACGGTAGGCGGCATGCA
Source organism: Inquilinus sp. YAF38 (assembly GCF_052113205.1). Lineage (NCBI taxonomy): Bacteria > Pseudomonadati > Pseudomonadota > Alphaproteobacteria > Rhodospirillales > Rhodospirillaceae > Inquilinus > Inquilinus sp. YAF38. The sequence continues at coordinate 43,693 of NZ_JBFRCU010000005.1, forward strand.
TCACGGTGGAACTGCTGCCGCCCTTGGGCAGCGGGCCGACGTCCAACTCGGCCCGGCGGTCGGGTGCCACCGCGCCGACCGGATGCTCGAAATAGCCGTGATGCAGATCGCCCCAGCGCCAGGCCGACAAGTCATCGCCCAGCCGTCGGGTCGCGTCCCGCACGGCCTCGGCGAGCGTGTCCAGCAGCAGCGCGTCGCGGGCCGTTTCCGGATCGGCGCCGAAGCGCGCATCCGGCGTCTCCAGCGCCGCCAGGATGCCGGCGACGTCGCCCGGCGCCAGCAGCCGGCGGATCGCCGGGTCCGGCACCAGAAGGGCGAACAGAGCCGGCTTCAGGTGCCTGGTCCACCACAGCTCGAACAGCGCCGCGGCGGCGGAGCCGGCATCGAGCCGGGCGTCCCAGTTGCGCAGCAGGTCCAGCCCGCGCGCCGCGTCCCGCGCCGCGAGCGGCGCCAGCAGGCGCTGCAGCCGTCGCGCCGGCACCGACAACGTGTCGGCCTGCAATGCCCGGGAATCGGTCAGGCCGTGGCGGTCCTGCCCGGCCAGCACCTCGCGGATGCGCACGGCACGGCTGTTCTCCAGCCATTCGAAGCCGATCGGCCGATCGTCATGCGGCCAGTCCGGCGGCAGGTTCAGCTCGTTGGCGGTGGCGACGAAGCCTTCGGGAGGATTGTCCAGCACCGGCATCAGCGCCGGGTCCATCATGCCGTCCCATTCATGGCTGCCGTCGCCCGGCACCGGGGTCAGGCCGCGCCAGTTCGGCCGCCGCGGCACATGGCCCGCCGGCAGCCAGGCGATGGTGCCGGAGGTGTCGGCATAGACCTGGTTCACCGAGGGCGTGCCCCAGCGCCGCATCGCCGCCCGGAACTCGACCAGGCTGCCGCTGCGCATGCCCGACAGGCTGGCGAGATAGGCGGCCGAGCCCGGCTCGAACCACACCGACCGCACCGCCACCGCACTGCGCCGCGCCGGGTCGGCATGGACCACCGGGCCGTGCCGGGTGAAGCGCAGGGTCCGCACCTGTTCCGGCGCGCCCCTGACCGCAAAGCGCTCCTCGACCAGCCGCATCCGCTCCCAGCCCTCGCCGTAGCGGGTGGAGTCGGGGTCGTCCGGCCGGGTTTCGTAGAGATACACATCCTCCTGGTCGGCGCCGAAGATGGTCAGGCTGAAGGCGGCGGTGCCGTTGTGGCCCATCATGATACCGGGCACGGACGGCTCGCCGGCGCCGATCGCGTCGAAGCCCGGCGCGGTCAGGTGCACCAGGTAGCGCAGCGACGGCACGGCATGGGTGCGGTGCGGGTCGGTGGCCAGGATCGGCCGGCCGGTCGTAGTGCGGCTGCCATGCACCGCCCAGTTGTTCGATCCCTCATCGACCTCGGCCCGCAGCACCTCGCCGAGATCGGTGGCCAGCCGCCACAGATGCGCCTCGTCCAGCGTCGCCACCAGGCGCTCCGGCGGGAAGGTCACCGGCGCCATGGCCAGGCGGAACAGTTGCAGCGCATCGGGCGGCACCGCCTCGGGGTCGAAGCCCGGCACCGGCCCGACCTCGACCGGCGGCTCGATCGTCTTGCGCAGCCGGTCGGTGGCGACATCGGCCCCGGCCAGGACATGCGCCCGCGCCAGCTCGGACAGCGCGTTGCGGGTCAGGCCGTGGCTGCGGATGCGGACCACATCCTCCGGCCGCCAGCGCGCCGGCTGGGTGCCGAACAGCCGGAACTCCTGCGGCAGCCGCTCCGGCTCGCGCTCGACGAGGTCGACATAGGCGTTGATGCCGGCGGCGAAGCGGGTGCAGATTGCCTCCGCATCATCGGCATAGGCCGCCCATTCCGCCGCCATGTCGCCGCGGTACAGGAAGTGCCGGCTGGCGATGTCCTGGGCCAGGTAGCCGGGGCCGAAATCGGCGGCCAGCAGGCCCAGGCCGCGCTTGCGCCACAGGTCGATCTGCCACAGCCGGTCGCGGGCGGCGTTGAAGCCCTGCAGGAAGAACAAATCGTCCAGGCTGGCCGCGGTCAGGTGCGGGATGCCCCAGCGGTCGACCAGGATCTCGGCCGGGGCGGTCAGGCCCGGAACGGCGATGCTGTCGGTCATGCGTTCCGGGCCTCTCGTCTACTCCGCGGCTTCCAGCAGCTTGCGGCCGGGCCAGGTCTTGGCGCCGGCACGGCGGTACTGCGGCGGCAGGGTCAGCTCGGCGCCGAGGGCGTCGGCGGCATGCCAGCCCCAGCGCGGATCGTCCAGCACGGCGCGGGCCAGCGCCACCTGGTCGGCATCGCCGCGGGTGATGATGGCCTCCGCCTGGTGCGGGTCGACGATCATGCCGACGGCGCGGGTGGCCAGCCCGCTCCTCTGCCGGATCTCGCGGGCCAGCGGCACCTGGTAGCCGGGGCCGACCGGGATGCGGGCATGGGCGGCGTTGCCGCCGGAGCTGGCGCAGAGGAAGTCGAAGCCGAGGGCCTTCAGCTCGGTCGCGAGAACCGCCGCCTCCTCGACGCCGAAGCCGCCGTCGACCCATTCCGAGGCGCTGACCCGGACGCCCAGCGCGATGCCGGCCGGAACCACATCACGAACCGCGCGCGCCACCGCCAGCGGGAAGGCGCGCCGCCGCTCGGCGTCGCCGCCCCAGTGGTCGTCGCGCCGGTTCGACAGCGGCGACAGGAAGCTGTGCAGCAGATAGCCATGGGCCATGTGCAGCTCGATGGCGTCGAAGCCCAGCCGCACCGCGCGCTCCGTCGCGGCGACAAAGGCGGCCTTAACCCGCTCCAGCCCGGCCTCGTCCAGCGCCTCCGGCGTGTGCCAGCCGGCATCGAAGGCCAGGGCGGAAGGGCCGACGGTGGGCCAGGAATCCTGGCCGGGCTCCAGGGCGCGGCCGCCCTCCCAAGGGCGCTGGCACGAGGCCTTGCGGCCGGCATGGGCCAGCTGGATGCCGAAGCGGGTGCCGGGCAGGGCGACGGCGCGGGCGGCGGCCAAACCGCGGGCGATCGCCCGTTCATTGGCGTCGGAATAGAGGCCCAGGCAGCCATGGGTGATGCGGCCGCGGCGCTCGACGCCGGTCGCCTCCACCACCACCAGCGCGGCGCCGGACATGGCGAGATTCATCCAGTGCTGCAGGTGCCAGTCGGTGGCGCTGCCGTCATCGGCCGAGTACTGGCACATCGGTGCCACCACGATCCGGTTGGGCAGCGAGAGCGGGCCGAGGGCCAGCGGGGAGAAGAGAGCGGACATGGGGGATCGCTCGATCGGTTGCGGGGCGCGAAGTTCGACGGCGTCGGACGAGATGTTATGTCAGATCTTTCGCTCCGCACCAGCCATCGGCGCAGGGCAGATCCGGTCGAATGTGGGCTCTGGGAGGCGGCTTTGCTCCAGGTTCATGGTCTATTTCCTTGTCATCCTCGGGCTCACATGGGGAGTTTGGTGTCAAGCTGATGAAGAGGCTACGGCACGGAGTGTGGTCCTGTGTGAGAGGAGGAAGGAGTCCGGAAGGCAGGCCTGAGCCGTGTTGGGGAGACGGGGCCGGCGGTGCGGCCAGGTCCAACTCACATACGGTCGCCCGCTGGAGGGCAGTACCATGATCCCGCTTGCGTCGGGGGAGGCTCAGGGGGCGGCACCATACTTGACCTCGGCCCTTGGCGGGGGCCATGTCCGAGATCGGTCCGTCCACCTGCTTCCGCGAGGACTGATCAGGTCCTCGGGATGGTGTGGATCAGGCGGCCTTGAGGATGGCGCCGTCGATGACGACACCGGCGGAGACGTATTTCCAGAGGGCGACGAGGAGCTTGCGGGCGAGGGCGACGATGGCGGTCTTCTTGCCGCGGCCGCCGTTGTTCTGGACGCGCAGGAGGAACCATCGGCTGAGGGCGGAGTGCGGCTGGTGGCGCAGCCACAGCCAGGCGAGCTGGATCATGGCGGTTCGGAGCCTGGGGTTGCCGGCCTTGGAGACGCCCTGTTCGCGGTCGATCTTGCCGCTCTGCCAGGGGGTCGGCGCCAAGCCGGCATAGGCGGCCACCTGCCGTCGGTTGTCGAAGGGGCGGAACAGCCCCTCGTGCCACAGGACCGAGGCGCTCTCGGCGCCGATCCCGACCAACTCGGCCAGCATCGCCGTCGGCGCCGGCCGGTCCGGCGGCGCGGTCTGCTGCAGCCGGGCGAGCAAGGCGTCGCGCTCGGCCTCGACCGCCTTGATCTGACCGCACAGCAGCTCCAGGCGGTCGAGCTCGCGCCGGATCTGAGCGCGAATATGCGTGCCCAGCGGCCGGCCGTCGCCGGTCTGCAGCGCCTCCAGCCGCACCTGCCGGTCGCGGCGCAGCGGCTGGTAGCCGCCGATCCCCTGGCTGGCGAGCAGGCCTTTGATGCGGTTGACATGCGTCAGCCGCTCGCCGACCAGCGTCCGGCGCTCCCGGCTCAGCCGGCGCACATCCTCCTGCTCCGGGCTCGGCACCCGCACCATCGAGCACACCCGCGGCTCGCCCCGCTTGTAGGCCAGCAGCGTGCGCAGCAGCGCTTCGCCGTCGATCCGATCGGTCTTCACCCGACGCCGGCGCCGCGACACCGCCACCGACGCCGCATCGACGACATGGCTCTCCACCCCTTTAGCCGCCAGCACTCGGTGCAGCCAGTAACCGTCCAGCCCGGCCTCCTGGATCGACACGATCCCATAGTCCCGGCCCGTCCGATCCCGCGCCTTCTCCCGCAGCCGCTCGAACAATCCCAACAGCCCCGCGACGTCGCCCGCCGCCAACTCGTGCCGGGACATCTTATCGCCGCCGCCCGGCGACAGCGACGTCACCAGCCACTTCGATTGCGACAGTTCCAGCGACACGAAAATCGCGCCAAGATCAAACCGGATAGCGGCCGTCGTGCTCTGGCCTTCGGGACAACGCATCATCGCCTCCAGGGTTGGTTCAGCAACCTCAACCTGTCACAGGTGCGGTCGCTATCCACTCCCCATAGGGTCTTGACCCGAGGATCCAGGGGCTTTCGAGAGCGGCTCTTCGTGGCCCCTGGATTGCCGGGTCAAGCCCGGCAATGACAGATGAGAAAAGCCGCACTCGGCGGATAGATCAGTTGGGCCTCGCCCGCTGCGCCGAAGTGGGCAGCGGGGCGGCCGGGCCGAAGGCGCGCAGGAAGGTGCGCACGGCATTGGCGACCCCGACATCGATCTCGGCCTCCGCCGGCTTGGTCCCGAGCATGTGGGAGATGTGGAAATCGGCATGGATCAGGGCCAGAAACTGGCGCGCCGCCAGGTCCGGGTCCTCGATCCGCAGATATCCGGCATGGGCCAGCCTGGCGAAGCGGGCGGCGATCGCGGCCCAGGCGGTGCCGGGCCCGTGCTCGCGCCAGGCGGCGAACAGCGCCGGATAGCGCTCGCCCTCCGACTGGATGAGCTTGCGCAGCGCGCCGCCGTCGCGGTTGTACAGGCAATTGCGCACGAGCCGCCCGGCGAAGGCGGCCATCTCCGCCTCCAGGTCGCAGGGCCGGTCGGGGAAGGTGGTCAGGGTCGAGAACAGGCCGGCATTGCAGCGCTCGGTCATCTCCCGCACCACGGCGACGAACAGCGCCTCCTTGTCGCCATGGTGGTTGTAGATGGTCTGGCGCGACACCCCGGCCTCGGCCGCGATCAGGTCGATGCTGGCGCCGGCGAACCCGTCGCGGCAGAACACCGCCGCGGCCGCATCCAGCACCGAGGCGTGCTTGGCGACCTGGCCGCGCCGGGGCGGCACCGGCCGCACGATCTGTTCCGACTCCTGCATAGCCCCATCCTAAGGGGGCTTGACGATTTGGACAATACTGTCCAAAGTTTTGGACAGAGAGTCGCAGCGGTCGCCCGCAGAGGCGATGCGCGGCTCGGCCATATCACCCGCCCGCCCGGACTCCGTCCGCCGGCCTCCGATTCCGGAAGACCGCTCATGTCCTCGTCGCTGCTGCGCTATGCGATCGTGCTCGGCCTGCTCACCGCCATGGGGCCGTTCGCGATCGACATGTACCTGCCGGCGCTGCCGGAGATCGGCCGCAGCCTCGGGGCGGGCACCGAGGCGGTGCAGGCCAGCCTGATGGCCTTCTTCATCTCGCTCGGCATCGGCCAGCTGGTGTTCGGACCGCTGTCCGACATGTTCGGGCGCAAGCTGCCGCTCTATATCGGCCTGGCGGTGTTCCTGGCCGGCAGCATCGGCTGCGTCTTCGCGCCGGATATCGAGACGCTGATCGCCTTCCGCTTCGTCCAGGGGCTCGGCGCCTGCGCCGGCATKGTGATCCCGCGCGCCGTGGTGCGCGACCTGCACACCGGCACCGAGGCGGCGCGGCTGATGTCGCTCTTGATGCTGGTGTTCAGCGTCTCGCCGATCCTGGCGCCGCTGGCCGGCAGCTTCGTGATTGAGGCGGCGGGCTGGCGCGGCGTGTTCTGGGTGGTGACGGTCCTCGCCGCGCTCGGCATCCTGCTGCTGGCGCTGTGCCTTTCCGAGACCCGGCCGCGCGCCCATCGGGTGGAGAGCAGCATCGCCGGCGCGCTGTCGGCCTATCGCTCGCTGCTGACCGACCGGCAGTTCCTGGGCCTGACCTTCATCGGCGCCTTCGGCATCGCCAGCTTCTTCGCCTATCTGGCCAATTCCTCCTTCGTGCTGATCGAGCATTACGGCCTGTCGCCGCGGCTCTACAGCGTGTTCTTCTCGATCAACGCCGTGTCCTTCATCGGCGTGTCGCAATGCACCGCCTGGCTGGCCGCGCGCTTCGGCTTCGGCCGGATCGTCCGGGTCGCGGTCACCGGCTATGCCGCCGCCATGGTGCTGCTCTTCGTCGTCACCCTCGCCGGGGTCGACCGGCTGGAGGTGCTGGCCGCGCTGCTGTTCGTCGGCTACGGCTTCCTCGGCCTCGTCATCCCGACCACCTCGGTGCTGGCGCTGGAGGAGCACGGCGCCGTCGCCGGCACCGCCTCCGCCCTGATGGGCACGCTGCAATTCGTCACCGGCGCGGTGGTGATCGCGGTCGTCGGCCCGTTCTTCGACGGCACCTCGCTGCCGATGGTGGCGGGCATCACCGCCTGCGCCGTCATCGCCTTCGTGCTGGCCCAGATGACCCTGGGCCGGAAGCGGCCGGTCGAGGTGCCGGCCGAATAGCCGGCGCCGACCTGGCGCGCTAATTCATTGAAATTTGAATAAAATTCAGTTAAATTATTATGAACTTTGCGCGATCACGCGAAGTGTCGTGGCTTGGTTGATCTTCACAACTGGAGGTTGGTCGTGGCTGCTGCAGCGATGAAAGCCAGAAGGCCGCGGGACTGGGTCGATCTGGTCCTGGCGGTCGCCGTATTGGTCTCACCCTGGATGGCCGCCGCATGGACCCGTGTGGTCTTCGGCGCGCTGGCAGCGGCCATGTCGGCCTGTACGCTGTGGGATTGGTGTTGCCCTCCGCGTGCTCACGGCTGAGGCGAGAAACCGTTCACCCGAGACCCGCTGCCGCAAGGCAGCGGGTCTTTCAATCGGGGAGCTACGCGTTGATGCCGCCATCCACCGCGATCGACGCGCCGGTGACCCAGCGGCCGCCTTCGCCGGCCAGATGGGCGACCATCGCGGCGACGTCCGACGCCTCGCCGTAATGGCCGAGGGCGATGTGCTGGCGCTGCCCCTCCGCGCCGGGCCCCTGCGCCGGGTTCATGTCGGTGTCGGTCGGGCCCGGGTGGACGATGTTGGCGGTGATGCCGCGCGGGCCGAGGTCGCGCGCCAGGCCGCGGGTCAGCCCGGTCAGCGCCGCCTTGGTCATGACGTAGAGCGTCATGTTCGCCCCGCCGGCATAGTCGGCGAGGCAGGAGCCGATCGAGATGATCCGCCCGCCCTGGCCGAGGTGCCGGGCCGCCGCCTGCGCCGCCAGGAAGCTGGAGCGGACATGGATCGCCAGGACGCGGTCCAACTCGTCCTCGCTGACCTCCTCGAACGGGCCGTAGGGGAAGACCCCGGCATTGTTGACCAGGATGTCGAGCCGGCCGAGCCCGGCCACGGTCCGTTCCACCGCCGCCTGTGTCGCCTTGCCGTCGGTGGCGTCGGCGGCGATCGCCAGGCCGCGCCGGCCAAGGGCCTCGATCCGCCCGACCACGGCCTGCGCCTTGTCGGGTGACGCGGAATAGGTCAGTGCCACATCGGCGCCGTCCTGCGCCAACCGCTCCGCGATGGCGGCGCCGATGCCGCGGCTGCCGCCGGTGACCAGGGCGACCTTTCCGGACAATCCGGACATGGGGAGTCTCCATTTATGTGTTGATCGATACATAATGCGTAGCCAGCTTGTCTCGGCCTGTCCAGTGAATTATGTATTGGATGACACAGAAAGGATCCGCGATGGCCGAACGGGGCCGTCCCCGCAGCTTCGACCGGGCCGCTGCCCTGCGCCGGGCGATGGAGGTGTTCTGGGCGCGCGGCTATGACGGTGCATCGATGGCGGATCTCACCGCCGCGATGGGCATCAACTCCCCCAGCCTCTATGCCGCCTTCGGCTGCAAGGAGGCGCTGTTCCGCGAAGCGCTCGAGCTCTATGAGTGCGGCGAAGGCGGCGCCGCGTCCCGGTCGCTGCAGGAAGGGCCGACGGCGCGGGCGGGGATCGAGGCGATGCTGCGCGAGAACGCGGTCGCCTACACCGCGCCGGACCGGCCGCCCGGCTGCATGATCGTGCTGGCCTCGGCCGTCGGCATCCCGGCCAGCCCCGAGATCCGCGACTATCTGGTCGGGGCCAATCGCCGGTCGGTGGCGCAGATCAAGGCGCGGCTGGACCGTGGCGTGGCCGAGGGCGACGTGCCGGGCGGGGCCGACACCCAGGCCATCGCCGCCTATTTCGCCACCGTGCTGAACGGCCTGACCATCCAGGCCCGAAACGGCGCCGGCTGCCCGGCGCTGCAGGCCGTGGTCGACAGCGCCATGGCCGGCTGGGACGCGCTGACGACACCGCGCGGTTAGCGTTGCCGCAACGGACTGGCGCTGCCATGGGCCATGATCGATGCTTCGATCTGGCTGCGCGAAATCCTCGACCCGACCGGAAAGATCTGACCATGACCGTTCTCCTGGACCGCGAGGCGCCGCGGACCCTCCACGCCCTGCTGCGCGACCTGTCCGACGGCCACCAGGGCGCGGCGGTCGAGGCCTGGCTGTTCGAGGACGAGGCAACGCGCCGGGACGCCGAGACGGCCCTGGCCACGGCCGGCGTCTCGGCCCGGCTGCGCAGCGCCTACAAGCCGCTGCTGCATGCCTTCCTCGAAGAGATCGAGACCGAGGGGCTGGCGGCGGCGACCATCCGCTATCCGGTGCATCCCGCCGCCGCGCCCGACCGCTTTCTGCTGGAGGCCTATCCGCTGGCGGCGCTGCTGGACGGGGTCGATCTGCGCTTCGAGCCGGGCGACGAGACGCTGCGCTACCGCGTGGCCCTGACCTGGCGCGACGGCCGCACCGCGACGACCGAGGTCTTCGCCCCGAACCATCTCGGCCTCGACCATCTCTCCGCCGCCTGCCTGTCGCCGACCGGCTGGCGCCGCGTCACCGGCCGGCCCGACGACCAGCCGGACCTGGACGAACGGCTGGAGACCGAGGTCGAAGGCTTGTTCCGCGCCGTGGTCGAGACCGTCCAGGCCCATCCCTGGGGCAGCGACGAGCCCTATTTCGAGCGGTTGTCGATCGCGGTCGAGGCACCGGCGATCGAACGGGTGCTGCCGTTCCATGAGGAGGTCGTCAGCCTGCACGAGGCGCTGCACGAGGATCTGTACTTCACGCTGCTCGAGCTGTTCCAGCGCCATTCCGGCCGCCCGCTCGGCGACCGCAGGCTGCAGCCGGGCCAGATCGTGCCGGAGATCCGCTCTCCTTCCGGCGCCCCCAGGGTGCGGGTCGAGACCGGACCCTTCGACCCGTCGGACGAGGCCGGCGACTGGCCGGAACAGGTGCTGGACACGGCCGAGGCGCCGCTGTCGATCGCCCAGCTGCATCGCGAGCTGGCGGTGCTGGGCGGACAGCCGATCCTGGCCCGGTCGCGGCAGGGCAGGGCGGTGCCGGGGCTGATCCGGCCGGGGTCGCGCCCGGCGGTGGTGGTCACCGGCGGCCAGCATGCCAACGAGACCACCGGCCCGGTCGGCGCCCTGCGCGCCGCGCAACAGCTGCTGCTGGATCCGGAGACGCATCTGGCGCTGATCCCGCTGGAGAACCCGGACGGCTACGCCCTGCACCAGCGCCTGTGCCGGGACAATCCGCGGCACATGCACCACGCCGCGCGCTACACCGCGCTGGGTGACGATTTGGAATACCGCACCGGCGACGGTCTCTACGAGCGCGCGGCGCGCAGCGAGGCGATCGCGCGCACCGGGGCGCAGCTGCACGTCAACCTGCATGGCTATCCAGCGCATGAATGGACCCGGCCCTTCACCGGCTACCTGCCGCGCGGCTTCGAGATGTGGACCATCCCGAAAGGCTTCTTCCTGATCCTGCGGCACCACCCGGACTGGGCGGAGCCGGGGATGGCGCTGATCGAGGCGATCACCCGCCGCCTGGGCCGGATCGAGCCGCTCTTGGAGCTGAACCGGATGCAGCTGGCCGCCTATGGCGCCCATGCCGGGGCCGGGCCGTTCACCGTGGTCAATGGCATCCCCTGCCTGATCGGCCCGGACGAGCGCCACGTGCCGCCGCTGACCCTGGTCACCGAATTCCCGGACGAAACCATCTACGGCGACCGCTTCGCCCTGGGCCACCAGGTGCAGATGGAAACGGTCCTGGCCGCGGTGGAGCACCATGCGGGGGTGGTGGCGTAGGGCACACTCGGACAGCCGCCTTTGGTTTGCCTCTCCCGCCTGGCGGGAGAGGTCGGGCGCCCGCAGGGCGACCGGGTGAGGGCTGGCCCGGGCCTCGACAAAGAGCCCTCACCCGGAGCCGCTTCGCGTCTCCGACCTCTCCCGTAAACGGGAGAGGCAACGCAAGTATCACGTCCGTGTGATCGACACCCCGCCATCCACCAGCAGTGCCGTGCCCGTGGTGAAGCTCGACGCGTCGGACGCCAGGTACAGCGCCGACCGCGCCATCTCCTCCGGGCTCGCCAGGCGCTTCATCGGGTACAGGCCGGTGATGAAGTCGCGCTCCGCCTGGGTCTTGGCGAACTCCCGGTACATCTCCGTCTCGGTGCCGCCGGGCAGCAGCGCGTTGACGCGGATGCCACGGCCGCCGAACTCGACCGCCAGCGCCTGCACCAGCCCGATCAGCCCGGATTTGCTGGCGGCATAGGCGGCCACGCCGGGGAAGCCGACCGTGTAGCCGACAAAGGTCGAGGTGAAGATCAGCGACCCGCCGCCGCGCCGCAGCATCGCCGGGATCTGGTGCCGCGCCGCCAGGAAGCCGCTGGTCAGGTTGGCCTCGATCGTCTCGCGCCAAGCGGCGGGCGTCACCTCCGGCGTCGGCGCCATCGGCCCTACCATGCCGGCATTGTTGAAGGCGATGTCGAGGCCGCCGAACCGCTCCTCCGCCAACGCCACCAGCGCCGGGGCAGTGCCCTCGTCGGTGACGTCGCCGGCCAGGGCCGCGGCCCGACCGCCGGCCTCCGTGATCTCGCCGACCAGCGCGTCGAGCTCCGCCTGCCGCCGCGCCCCGGCCACCACGGCCGCGCCTTCGCGTGCGAACAGCACTGCCGCGGCCCGGCCGATGCCGGAGCTGGCCCCGGCGACGATCGCCACCTTGCCTGCCAACGCACCCATCTGGTCTCTCCTTCCGTCGTTCGATGCGACGGAAGATGGCGGGTGCGCGGCCTGGCCTCACTCCGGTTCTTGCCGCGCAATCGCCGCGACGCGCCGGGTCACTGCAGGCTGCGCGCCAGCACCCCCAGGCCGAAATCGTCGAGGTCTTCGATCGTCACCTGGTCGGCCGTCTGGTCAGGGCCGAGCCGGAAGGTGACGGCGGCCAGGGCGTCCGGAATCTCCGCCGAGGGCGAATAGACGAACAGGTCGCGGTCGAGGTGGCGGAGCGGGAATTCGGTCTGCTGCTTCGGCCCGAGCGCGAGCCAGAGCGTGCCCTGCCGGTCGGTCACGGTGGCGGTGCCGAGATAGGCGTTGGCATAGCGGCCGGCATAGGCCGACAGGGGCAGGGCCGGAGTGGGCGAGGCCGGCGGCGTGCCGTAGCGCGCCTGGGCGGCGGCCACCGCCGGTCCGAACAGCCCATCGAACGCCTTGTTCCACTTGGCGGTCCAGTCCTCCGTCACCCGGCCGTCGAAGACCTGGTCGAAGAAGCTGTCGGCGATCCCTTCCGGCAAGCCGGTCGGGAAGGCGTTGGTCAGCACCACGATGCCGATATCGTCGTCCGGAAACAGGCTGACCAGGGTTCGGGCGCCGACGCTGAAGGCGCCGGCATGGTCCCATTGCAGCCCGTGCCGGCCATATTGGACGTTCCAGCCGAGGCCGTAGAAGGCGGCGGCGCCGGTCACCGGATTGGCACCCCGCGCCATCAGCGGCTGATGCGTCTCGGCCAGCGCTTCCGGCTTGATCAGAACTTCGCCGGCGTAGCGGCCGCGGCCGAGTTGCAGCCGCAGCCATTGTGCCATGTCGCGCGCGGTCGAGCTGACGCCGCCGGCCGGCGCCTGCGGGTCCGGATCACGGGTCAGCTTCGCCGTCCAATCGCCACCGACCCGGATATGCAGCGCCGACCGGTTGGCCCGGGTCAGGAAATCGGCGTGGCGCGAGCTGGTCATGGTCATGCCCAGCGGGCCGTAGAGCAGCTGCTGCGCCGCATCTTCCCAGCTCATCCCGGCCGCTTTCGCCGCCGCCACCGCACCTTCGGTGAGGCCGAAATTGCTGTAGGAATAGGCCGATCGGAAGCTCGTGGCCGGCGCCACCTGGCGCAGCCGGTGCAGGATCTCGCCGCGGTCATAGCCCAGCGCCTCCAGCTCGTTGCCGGCAGCGCCGGGCAGGCCGCTGCGATGGGCGAACAGGTCGCGGATGGTCAATTGCTGGGTCGGATAGGCATCGGCCAGGGCGAAGCCCGGGTCGATCTCGGCGATCCGGCTGTCCCAGGTGACGACGCCTCTTCCGACCAGCGCCGCAACGACCGTGGCCGAGACCGGCTTCGAGCAGGAGGCCAGCTGGAACACGGTGTCGGCATCGACGGTGTCCGGTTTCCCCTCTTCGCGCAGGCCGAAGCCCTTCAGGAACACGACCCGGTCGCGATAGACCACGGCGATCGACAGGCCCGGCACGTCGCCATGGTCGACCGCCGCCTGGGCCATCTGCTCCAGCTTCGGCAGCGCCGCCTGCACCGCGTCCTCGGTCACGGCGGCAAGCGCGGCCGTGGCCGGCATCAGGGACAACGCGATCGCGATCGCGGCGGATAGGCGGCTGAGACGCACGGACGTAATCCCCCTTGGTCGCGACGGCGGCGCCATCGCACCTCATCATGCCTGCCGGACGCCGTGGGGAACAGCGTCGGCGACAGCCGTTTCCAGACCGGATGAGGGCTGCTTCGCCGGCAGCGATCCTCCGCCGCAGTGACGCCGCCCCCTGTTTTCCATCACCATGACGTGCCGGCGCGACCAAACTCCGGAGGTGCCCAGATGCGAACCCTCGTGGTCCACCTCAGATGCTGGAGGGCGGCCGGGCTTGGCGCGATGCTGATGCTGGCGCTGCTGATACCGCACCAGGCGTCGGCCTGGGTGCGCGAAGGCCACATGGCCACCGGCGCGCTGGCCTACGACATCCTGGAGCAGCGCGACCCGGAGGCGATCGCCGCCGTGCTCCGGTTGATGCAGGCGCATCCGGACCGGGCGCGCTTCGACTCCCAGCTCGGCGGCCTGACCGGCCGCGACGGCGAGCGCCGAATGTTCGAGTTGATGGCGATCTGGCCGGATGCCGTGCGGGGCACCGCCTATGCTTATCCGAGCTGGCATACCAGCCAGCGGATCGTGTCCTCGGCAGGCAGCGTGATCCCCTTCGCCTTCGGCGGCGCCCAGTTCGAGTTCGGGCGCAACCTCGCGGTCGCCCGCGACGCCGCGGCCTCGGATGCGGACCGGGCGGTCGCACTGTGCTGGGTGATGCATATCGTCGGCGACATGCACCAGCCGCTGCACACGGCGATGTGGATGTCGTGGCGCTTCCCGATCACCGATGCCGGCGGGCAATGGGCCTGGGTCCGCCCCTCGGCAGACGCGGCCCCCGAGCGCTTGCATTGGTTCTGGGATTCGGCGGGCCATCCGGCCGCGCTCGCCCTCGCGCCGCCGGAATCGCACGAGGCCAAGCTGGAGCAGGACCCGCCGGCCGACACGCTGTCGCCGGACCCGGAGACCGCCTTTGCCCATTGGGTGGCTCAGACCCGCGAGCTCGCCTATGAGGTCGCTTATGCGCGCGGGAGGCTGCGGGCGGGCAACTCGCCCGACTCCGCCCGCGTGCTCTCCAGCGACTATGTCGAACGGGTCCGGGCGGTCAGCCGGGTCCAGCTGACCGCCGCCGGCCGCCGGATCGGGGCGCTGCTGTCGGGCCTGCGCTGACGGATGGTGGGTGAGGTCAGGCGGCCTCGACCTGTTCGGTCGCCCGGAACAGTTTGCCGCCGATGGCGCGGGCGGCTTCCAGATGGGCGCCCGGATCCGGCGTGACCGGGGGCAGCAGCAGCTCGGAGGTGACCACGCGGGCGCCGCAGAAATCGAAGATGCCGTGGTCGATCTGCGTCTTCATGGCGGCGGAATAGCCGTGCCGGTCATAGGTCCGCTGGCCGGCACCGCCGAGGGCGACGAGATGGACCGGCAGGCGGCCCAGCTTCTTCTCCAGCTTGCCGCCGGGGATCTCGTCATAGGCCCAGCCATTGGCGAAGACCCGGTCGATCCAGCCTTTGAGCAGCCCCGGCATCGACCACCAATAGACCGGATAGACCAGCACCAGCGCGTCGGCGCGCTCGATCCGCGCCTGCTCGGCCAACACGTCGGCCGAGGGCGCCGCCTGCTTGAGATGGACGGCGTGGTCGGTCGCGCTGAAGCGCGGATCGAAGCCCTCCGCCATCAGGTCGGCGATCTCGACGGAATGGCCCGACACGCCCACGGCGAGACGGGCGGCGACGGTGTGGGTCAGCGATTTGGGATCGGGATGCGCGACGACGATGAGCGCGTGCATGCCGGCAACTCCTGGTGATTGCGGGAAAGACGAATGTCTTATATACTTCTGGTAAGTTACGTTTGGTATATAGCCGTGTCAAGCACCGGAACGAGAGAAATCGATCCCCGGCCGCGCCGCCGCCTGTCGCGGGAGGAGCGGCATCGCCAGCTCATGGACGTCGCCTGGCGCGTGGTGCGGGAGGAGGGGACGGACGCCCTGACGCTCGGCCGTCTGGCCGAGCAGGCCGGCATCACCAAGCCGGTGGTCTACGACCATTTCGGCACGCGCACCGGGCTGCTGATCGCGCTGTACCGGGAGTTCGACGACCGCCAGACGGCCCAGCTGCAGGCCGCGCTGCGGACCGGCGAGCCGACCCTGGCAGGGCGGGCGGCGGTGATCGCCTCCGCCTATCTCGACTGCGTGCTGGCCCAGGGCCGCGAGATCCCGGGCGTGGTCGCGGCGCTGACCAGCTCGCCGGAGCTGGAACGGGTCAAGCGCGACTGCGACGCGGCGTTCCGGGAAACCTGCCGCGCCGCGCTCGCCCCCTTCGCCATGGGCGGCGCCATCGCTCCCGCCGGCCTCTGGGCGATGCTGGGCGCCGCCGAGGCCCTGTCCACCGCCGCGGCGAATGGCGATCTCACCGCTGAAGAGGCGCAGGCGGAATTGGCCGAGACCATCGCCGCGATGGTGGCCCGCAACCGGGGCTGAGGGGATGTCGAGCGTCTCCGCGTTGTCTCTCCCGTTACCGAGGCTTTTTCAGAATAGCTGTGACCCACCCCTCATTTTTAGTCCCCCCTCCCACTAACCCCCTCCCGCGAGGGCTAGCGGATTCACATATCCTCCGCTCGGTAAGACTGACCGCAGGCATACGGACAGATTGCCTCTCCCGCTTGCGGGAGAGGTCGGGCTCGCGCAGCGAGACCGGGTGAGGGCAGCTCGGGCGACACCAGGACCGTTGTTTCAGGACCGGGCAGATCATGTGCTCGCTCCTGGCACAGCGGCACTTCGGCGAGGCTGCTATCCCCTCACCCGGACATCCTTCGGATGTCCGGCCTCTCCCGCAAGCGGGAGAGGCAATGGGCTCGTAAGCCCACCACGGCGTCGCCGATAGATGTGTGAATGCTGTAGCCCGCAAGGGGAGGGGGGACTCATGGTGCAATCGGGACAACCCGATCTCGCTTGAACCATCCGGGTCTAGGCGACAGCCTTCCAGAAGGCCTCGGCGGCCTCGCTCTGCCGCGGCACCGGGCGGAACAGCCGGATCTCGATCGGCACCTGATGCTCCGGGCCGCCGGCTTCGACCAGCAGGCCGGCGGCGACGTCCTCCTCCGCCAGGGTCTGCGGCAGCCAGGCCAGACCGTCGCCGTTCCGGGCCATGGATTGCAGCGTGGCGGCGAGGTGCGAGGTGAAGACCGGCTGCAGCGCCGGCCGTTCGCCCGCCGCCTCCCAGCTTCCCGCCAGAATCCGGCCCAGCCCCGACTGGTCGCTGTAGCCGAGATAGCGGGGCGCCGCCGCGCCGCCGAGGGCCCAGCGCGGCGCCCCGCCGGCGGCCGGCGCGCTGAACGGCACCAGCACGTCATGCCCGACCACGATGCTGCGGAACGGACGCCCGTCGAAGCGCGTCGCCAGGCTCGGATGGGCATGGCACAGCAGGAAGGTCACGTCGCCGCGGATCATCATCTGCTCGCAGGCCTGCAGGCTGTCCGAGACCAGGTTGAGGCTGCCCAGCCGTGCGGCCGCGTCGGTCCGGCGGATCCATTTCGGGAAGAAGGTGAAGGACAGGGCGTGGGTGGCCGCGATCGACAGCGGCGGCGCCCCTTTCCGCGCGGCCTCCAGCGTGTCGCGGCGCAGTTGGTGCAGCGCCCGCACCAGGATCTCGGCCTGGGCCTGGAAATGCTCGCCGGCCGGGGTCAGGGCGACCCGATGCGTGGTGCGCAGGAACAGGGGCGCGCCGACCCAGTCCTCCAGCGCGCGGATCCGGCGGCTGAAGGCCGGCTGGGTGACATGGCGCCGCGCCGCCCCGCGGGAGAAGCTCAGCGTCTCTGCCAGCGCCAAATAATCCTCCAACCAGTTAAGATCCATCGGTTATGCCGATCCCTTATAAGCAATCCTGACATTGGCATTGGCGGTGCCGGCCGTCGGGCCTTAATCCTCGAACACGAACAGGCCCTGGTCAGAAGGAAAATACAGCATGCGCATCGTCGATGTCGTCGAGGTCACCAAGCCGATCGCCTCCCCGATCCGCAATGCCTATATCGACTTCTCCAAGATGACCACCAGCCTGGTGGCCGTGGTCACCGACGTGGTGCGCGACGGCCGCCGGGTCGTCGGCTACGGCTTCAACTCGAACGGGCGCTACGGCCAGGGCGGGCTGATCCGCGAGCGCTTCCGCGACCGGATCCTGGCGGCGGAGCCGGCCAGCCTGCTCGACGACGAAGGAAGCAATCTCGACCCGCACCGGATCTGGGCGGCGATGATGGCGAATGAGAAGCCCGGCGGGCACGGCGAACGCTCGGTCGCTGTCGGCACCATCGACATGGCGGTGTGGGACGCCGTCGCCAAGATCGCCGGCCAGCCGCTGTTCCGCCTGCTGGCGCAGCGCAAGGGGCGTGAGGCCGACCCGCGCGTCTTCGTCTACGCCGCCGGCGGCTACTATTACCCCGGCAAGGACAATTCGGCGCTGCGGGCAGAGATGCGCAGCTATCTCGACCGCGGCTACACCGTGGTCAAGATGAAGATCGGCGGCGCCCCGATCGCCGAGGATCGCGGCCGCATCGAGGCGGTGCTGGCGGAGATCGGCAGCCAGGCGCGACTGGCGGTCGACGCCAATGGCCGCTTCGACCTCGAGACCGCGATCGCCTACGCCCGGATGCTGCGGGACTATCCGCTGTTCTGGTACGAGGAGGCCGGCGACCCGCTGGACTACGCGCTGCAGGCGGCGCTGTCCGAGTTCTATCCCGGACCGATGGCCACCGGCGAGAACCTGTTCTCGCACCAGGACGCGAGAAACCTGCTGCGTTATGGCGGTATGCGGCCGGACCGCGACTGGCTGCAGTTCGACTGCGCCCTGTCCTACGGGCTGGTGGAGTATCTCCGCACCCTCGACGTGCTGGCGCAGCTCGGCTGGTCGCCGTCGCGCTGCATCCCGCATGGCGGCCACCAGATGTCGCTGAACATTGCCGCCGGCCTCGGCCTTGGCGGCAATGAGAGCTACCCGGACCTGTTCCAGCCCTATGGCGGCTTCCCGGATGGGGTGCGGGTCGAGGCCGGCCACATCGTGATGCCGGAGCTTCCCGGCATCGGCTTCGAGGGCAAGTCCGACCTGATCAAGGTGATGCGGGAGCTGGCGGAGTAGGGGCCTCGCTCACGAAACTGTCAGAATTCCAAACACCGTCATTGCGACCCCGGCCTTGAGCCGGGGGAAGCAATCCATGGCGCAGCTCGTGCGGGACGATGGATTGCTTCGTCGGCTTCGCCTCCTCGCAATGACGGTCAGGGATGGGCGTTGTGAGGAGGTCCCATTTGCGGCAGATGCAACCCATTGTTTTTCCACGGAAAATACGATCTCAGTAGTATTATCGGCTGCATCTGTTCATGCTACGTTCCATGGAAATGAGGCCTCAGGATTGCGGATTGGATGACGGGCCGGTCGATCCGGACCTGGCCTGGACGCRCTGGGCATTGGGCTCCCTGGGCGAGCTGGTCGAGATCGGCCTCCGCTCGGCCCGGATGACCGCGACCGAGCAGATGGCGACGCCGATCACGCGGACCAAGCCSGAYTTCGCGCTGGCGCAGGTGCGCCTGGCCCGCTCGGTACGGCTGTCGATCGCGATGAGCCAGCGGGTCCGCGAAAGCTAYCAGGATCGCAAGAACGGCAAGACGGAGCCCACGCCGGCKGAAGAGGCCGTGGCATCCGAAGCTGCGGCAGCCGAGGCCGCRCCGGCAGCCAGTTCACAGAACGGCGAGCCCCGGAGGGAGCCGCGCGAATCCCTGACCGAGAGCGAGCGCCTGGAGCCCGAGCTCGAACCCGCCGAGGAGGCGGAGGAGCGCCGCGACCTGGACACCGCCCTGCTGCCGCGGGACTGGGACGGCGCCGCCGCCGAGGCTCCCGACCGCCTGCCCCCCGATCACGTGCCCGACGCCCCTAGTGGAGCCGCGGCCGCGCAGCCCGAATCCGACTGGCCTCATCCATTGGACGCGTCCGACACCAGCCGGCCCATGCCGAAACTCTGGGAACCGGACAGCAGCTGAGGGTCGGCGTGGCGCGACCGCGTAGGTTGGGTTCGCCTTCGAACCCAACATCTCGCCGCCGCGCCTCTGTTGGGTTCGCTTACCGCGAACCCAACCTACGAAACCGCTTTGCCTTTCCACTCTCCCCCTCCCCTTGCGGGAGGGGACAGGGGGAGGGGTCTGCGCGCGTCCGCGCGCCGCCGCCGCATGCCTGCCCAAGAAAATCGTCATCCCTGCGAAAGCGGGGATCTCGTCACGCCAGATCGGCAAGAGATTCCCGCTTTCGCGGGAATGACGACAAAGGGATGAGTCGCTGTCCTGAAAAGGCCCCGCCAGGCGGGAGAAGCAATGCGCTCCGACGTCGCCTGCCCCTACCGCCCCGCCGCATAAGCCTGCATCAGCCGGGGCGTGGCGGCGGCGTGCAGCAGGCCGTCGGGGTCGCGGGATGCGGCGACCAGGCGGCCGACGGTCCAGGCCGGCGCCTCCTCCAGATCATGGCCGCGGCGGCGCAACTCGGCCAGCGTCTCGGGGCCGAAGCTCTCCTCGGCCAGCAGGTGGCCCGGCTTGCGCTCGCGCGGATAGAACGAGCTCGGGAAATGCGCCGTGTGGAACATCGGCTGCTCGATCGCCTCCTGCAGGTTCAGCCCGTGATGGACATGGCGCAGGAACAGCTGCAGCTGCCACTGCTCCTGCTGGTCGCCGCCGGGCGACCCGAACACCATGTACGGCTTGCCGTCGCGCAGCGCGAGCGAGGGCGTCAGGGTGGTGCGCGGCCGCTTGTAGGGCTCCAGGCTGGCCGGCAGGCCGGGCTCCAGCCAGAACATCTGGGCGCGCGAGTTCAGCATGAAGCCGAGCTCCGGGATCACCGGCGAGGATTGCAGCCAGCCGCCCGACGGCATCGCCGCCACCATGTTGCCCCAGCGGTCGACCGCGTCGATATGGACTGTGTCGCCGCGCCGGGCCGACAGCATGTCGGCCATGGTCGGCTCGTTCGCCGCCAGCTCTTCCAGGCTGGTGCCGCTGACCTTGGACAGCCGCTCCAGCGCCGCCATCACCCGGTCGACCTGGGCCTCGTAGCCCGGCACCCGGCCCGGCCGCAACTCGCGCGAGGCGGTGGCGCCGATCAAGCCGCGGCGGGCGTCGCTGTAGACGTCGGACAGCAGCGCCTCGACCGGCACGTCGACGAAGTCGGGGTCGCCGTAATAGGCCTCGCGGTCGGCGAAGGCGAGCTTCATCGCCTCGGTCACCGTGTGCACGAAATCGGCGCTGGCCGGGCCCATCGACGCCAGGTCGATGTCCTTCAGCAGGGCCAGCGTCTGCAGGAACACCGGGCCCTGGCCCCAGGGCCGGATCTTGGCCAGGGTGTGGCCGTGATAATCATAGGTCAGCGGCGCCTCGTAGAGCGGCGCCCAGCCTGCCATGTCGTTGCCGGCGATGACGCCGCGGTGGCGCCGGCCGCTCTCGTCCATCACCTCGGTGTTGCGGGAGAACCGGTCGATCGCCTCGGCCACGAAGCCGCGATAGAAGGCGGCGAACGCCGCATCAGCCTGGCGCTGGCGGTCGCCGCCCGCGGCCTCGGCCTCGCGGATGATCCGCTTCCAGGTCTCCGCCAGGGCCGGGTTGCGGAACAGCTGCTTCGCCTTCGGCGCCGACCCACCGGGCAGGAACACGGCGGCGGAGCTCGGCCATTCGGTCTCGAAGAAGTCCTTCAGCCCGGCGATGGTGTCGGCGACGCGCGGCAGCATCGGATGGCCGCCCTCGAGATAGTGGATCGCCGGCTCCAGCACGTCGCGCACGGTCAGGTTGCCGTAGTCGCGCAGCAGCACCATCCAGGCGCCGAAGGAGCCGGGGACGACGGTGGCCAGGAGGCCGTTGCCGGGGATCAGCTCCAGCCCCTCGCCCTTGTAATGGGCGATGGTGGCGCCGGCCGGGGCGGTGCCCTGGCCGCACAGCACTTCGGTCCGGCCGGTCTCCGCCGAATGGAACACCACCGGCACGTCGCCGCCGGGGCCGACCAGGTGCGGCTCCACCACCTGCAGCACGAAGGCGGTGGCGACGCAGGCGTCGAAGGCGTTGCCGCCGCGCTCCAGCATGGCCATGCCGGCGGCGCTGCCGAGCCAGTGGGTCGAGGTGACCATGCCGAAGGTGCCGAGCAGCTCGGGACGGGTGGTGAACATGGGTGTCTCTCAGCTTTCGCGGGGGTCCAGGGCGTCGCGCAGACCGTCGCCCAGCAGGTTGAAGCCCAGCACGACCAGGAAGATCGCGCCGCCCGGGAAGATCGACATCCAGGGCGCCTGGGACATGAAGTTCTTGGCGGTGTTCAGCATCGAGCCCCAGGACGGGCTCGGCGGCTGCTGGCCGAGCCCGAGGAAGGACAGGCTGGCCTCGGCGATGATGGCGGTGGCGATGGTCAGGGTCGCCTGCACGATCAAGGGCGGCATCACGTTCGGCAGGATGTAGCGGATGATGATCCAGCGATGGGGCAGGCCGATCGAATGGGCGCCCTCGACATAATCCTCGGTCTTCACGCTCAGCACCTGGCCGCGGGTCAGGCGGATGAAGATCGGCATCGCCGACAGGCCGATCGCGATCATGGCGTTGGACAGGCTGGGGCCGAGGAAGGCGGCCAGCGCGATCGCCAGGATCAGGAAGGGGATGGCCAACATCGCCTCGGTGGCGCGCGAGATGGCACCGTCGACCAGCCCGCCGTAATAGCCGGCGATCAGCCCGAAGGGCACGCCGACGGCCAGCGCGATGGCGACCGAGATCACCCCGGCCATCAGCGAGGCGCGGGCGCCGTAGGCGAGGCGGGTGTAGATGTCGCGGCCGAGGTCGTCGGTGCCCAGCCAATGCGCGGCCGACGGCGCCTTGCGGATGGCGGTGAAGCTGGTCTGCAGCGGGTCCTGCGGCGTCACCAGCGGCGCCAGCACCGCGAGCAGCACGAAGGCCAGCACCAGCACGGCACCGACCACCGCGCTCTTGTTGCGCAGGAATTTCTGCAGGCCGCGGCTGCGCCGCTTCCGGGCGGGGGCGTCGGTGCCGAGAGCCGTCACGGTCATGACGGGTACCTCAGCCGCGGGTTGATCAGGATGTACAGCACGTCGGCCAGCAGGTTCATGGCGATGAAGCCGATCGCGGTGCACAGCACCACGCCCTGGACCACGGCGTAGTCGCGGTTGAACACGGCATCGACGATCAGCTTGCCGAAGCCCGGGATGGTGAACACCTGCTCGGTCAGCACCGCGCCGGCCAGCAGCTCGCCGAACAGCAGCGTCACCAGGGTGACGATCGGCACCAGCGCATTGCGGAAGGCGTGCTTCAGCACCACGGCAGGGCCCAGCAGCCCCTTGGCCCGGGCGGTGCGGATGTAGTCCGACCGCAGCACGCCGAGCATGGCCGACCGGGTATGCCGCATCAGCGTCGCGGCCAGCGCGTTGCCGAGCACGAAGGACGGCATCAGCATGGTCTTGAGGCTGAGCCACAGGTCCTGCGACGGCGAGACGTAGCCGGAGGCGGGCAGCAGCCGCCATTCCACCGACACCAGCAGGATCAGCATGATGCCGAGCCAGAAATTCGGGATCGACAGGCCGGACAGGGCGAAGATGTTGGCGCCGTAGTCGACGGCCGTGCCCTTGTTCACCGCCGCCAGGATGCCGGCCGGGATGCCGATCAGCAGGGCGAAGACCATGGCCATGGCGGCCAGCTGGATCGTCACCGGCAGCTTCTGGGCGATCAGCTCGGTCACCGGCGCGTCGGTGCGCAGCGAGATGCCGAAATCGCCCTGCACCACCTGGCCGATCCAGGCGAAATACTGCACCGGGATCGGGTCGTTCAGCCGGTACTTGTCGCGCAGATATTCCAGGACCGCGGGGTCGCGCTCCTCCCCCGCCATGGCCAGCACCGGGTCGCCCGGCAGCAGCTTCTGCAGGGCGAAGACCAGCATCGACACCAGGATGATGGTCGGCAGCGCCACCATCAGCCGGCGCAGGATGATCCGGATCATGGATGCGATATCCCGAGCATCCTCAGCCCTCGATGCTCATGCCCCGGAGGCGGATCATGCCGTCGGGATAGGCGGTGAAGCCCTTCACCTTCTGCGACAGCACGAACGGCCAGGGCTGGTAGTAGGTGTAGATGATCGGCAGCTCGTCCTCGAGGATGGCCTGGGCCTGGTCGTACAGCGCCTTGCGCTTGGCCTGGTCCGGCGTCTGCCGGGCGGCGTCGAGCAGCTTGTCGACCTCCGCGTTGCAGTACTTACCGTCGTTCAGGTTGCCCTTGCAGGTGACGAAGGCGTGGATGTTGCCGTCCGGGTCGACGCGGCCGGACCAGCCGACCTGCTCGGCCTCGAAATTGCCCGACGCCGCCTCCTTCATCATCGCCGCGAACTCGGTGGCACGCAGGGTGATGTCGAAGCCGGCCTCGGACGCCATCGCCTGGATCAGCTCGGCGATCTGCTGCGCCGTGGTGCCGGTGCCGAACACCAACTCGAAGGCCACCCGCTCATGCCCGGCCTCCTTCAACAGCTGCTTGGCCTTCTCCAGGTTGCGGGCCCGCACCGGGAACTTGTCGCTGAAATAGGGGCTGGCCTGGGGGAAGGGCTGCTGCGCCGGCGGGTAGATCCCGGCCCCGACCACCTGGTTGATCGCGTCGCGGTCGATCGCCAGCTCCAGCGCCTGGCGCACCCGCTTGTCCTGGCCCAGCGGGTTCTTCGCGCGGTCGCCATTGCCGGTGTTGATGGTGATGCCCTGGTAGCCGATGCCGGTGACCGGGACGAATTGCAGCTCGGCATCCGCCTTCACCGCCTCGACGTCGGACGGGGCCAGCCGCTCCAGCATGTCGAGGTCGCCGGCTTTCAGATTGGCCAGGCGCACCGTGGTGTCGGGGATCGGCTGGAACACCACCTTGTCGATCTTGTAGTTCGCGGCGTCCCAGTAGCCGGCGTATTTCTGCAGCACGATGCGGTCGTTCTGCACCCGCTCGACGAAGCTGTAGGGGCCGGAGCAGACCGGCTTCTGGCCGAAGCCGTCGCCGGCGAAGGCCTTCGGCGCCAGCATCATGCCGGCACGGTCGGACAGCTGGGCCAGCAGGGTGGCGTCGGGGCGCGACAGCTTGATCGCCACCGTCTTCGGATCGACCGCGACGACATCGGCGACCGAGGCCAATTCGCTCTTGCGCAGGCTGTCGGGCAGGGTGCGGGCGCGGTCGAGATTGGCCTTTACCGCGGTGGCGTCGATCGGCTCGCCATCCTGGAAGGTGATGCCGTCCCGCAAAGTGAAGGTCAGGGTCAGGTTGTCGTCGCTCCAGGCCCAGCTGGTCGCCAGCTTCGGCACGAAGCCGAGCTCGGGGTTGATGTCGATCAGCTTGTCGCAGAGCGAGGCGAAGACGATGCGGCCGACGAAGGTGCGGGCCCGGTGCGGGTCCAGCACGTCGGGATCCTCATTGAGGCCGACCCGGAGCGTGGTCTGGCCATAGGCCGTGCCGCTGAGCAGCAGGCCGGCGAGCGTGAGGAGAATGGGGCGTGCGCGCATGGAATGAGCCTCCTGTTCGGTTTCTTATGGACGGGCCGCGGCCTGGCGGGCGCGGTAGAGAGCGAGCCGCGTCGCCAGGTTGGGCGGCGTCGGCGGCGCGGCCAGGGCACCGGCCCCGGCATCCTGGATCTCGCGCCAGAAATGGCAGGCAACGCTGCGCCCCGGCCCGGCCTCCTCGACCTGCGGCCGGACCTCGGAGCAGATCGGCTTGGCGTGCGGGCAGCGGGTGTGGAAGCGGCAGCCGGGCGGCGGCGCGGTCGGGCTGGGCACGTCGCCCTGCAGCAGCGTCTTCGCCTGGCGCCCGGCCGGGCTGGGCACCGGGATCGCCTTCATCAGCGCCTGGGTGTAGGGGTGCAGCGGCGCGTCGAACAGCGCGTCGACCGGCGCCTCCTCGACGATCTCGCCGAGATACATCACCGCCACCCGGTCGCTCATGTGGCGGATCACGGCCAGGTCGTGGGCGACGATCACCAGGGTCAGGCCGAAGCGCTCCTTCAGCTCTTCCAGCAGGTTGATCACCTGCGCCTGGATCGAGACGTCCAGCGCCGAGACCGGCTCATCGCCGACGATCAGCACCGGCTGGCCGGCCAGCGCCCGGGCGATGCCGATGCGCTGGCGCTGGCCGCCGGAGAACTCATGCGGGTAGCGGCCGGCATGCTCCGGCAGCAGGCCGACGATGCGCAGCAGCTCCGCCACCTTGTCGCGCCGCTCCGCGCCGCCGCCCAGGCCGTGCAGCCAGATCGGCTCGCCGACGATGTCGCCGACCGTCATCCGCGGGTTCAGCGAGGCGTAGGGGTCCTGGAAGATGATCTGCAGCTCGCGCCGCAGCGCCCGCATCTCCCTCGGCGGCAGCGCCGTCAGGTCGCGGCCGCGATACATCACCTGGCCGGCGGTCGGCTCGATCAGCCGCAGCAGCAGCCGGCCGAGGGTCGACTTGCCGCAGCCGGATTCACCGACCACGGCGAAGGTCTCGCCCGGCCGGATCGCCAGCGACACGCCGTCGACCGCATGCACCACCGGCGAGCCGCCGAACAGGCTGCGGCCGCCGCCGAAGCGCTTGACCAGGCCTCTGCCTTCGAGAAGGGCTGCCACGGTCATGCGGCGCCTCCGGCATGCTGCTCCAGCGGCGCGAACCAGCAGGCGGCGTGGTGGTCGGGTCCGACCAGCTTCGCCGGCGGCGTCTCGGCGGTGCAGCGCGGCGCGGCGAAGGGGCAGCGCGGGGCGAAGCGGCAGCCCGGCGGCATGCGGTCGGCCGGCGGCACGGTGCCCGGGATGGTGGCCAGTCGCCCCTCGCGCCGGCCGAGCGACGGCACYGACCCCATCAGCCCGATGGTGTAGGGGTGCTGCGGATCCTCGAAGATGGCGTCGACCGGGCCGGATTCGACGATGCGTCCGGCATACATCACCGCGACATGGTCGGCGACCTCCGCCACCACGCCGAGGTCGTGGGTGATCAGGATCATGGCGGTGCCGGTCTCGTCCTGCAGCCGTCGGACCAGGGCCAGGATCTGGGCCTGGATGGTGACGTCCAGCGCCGTGGTCGGCTCGTCGGCGATCAGCAGCTGCGGGTCGTTGGCCAGGGCCATGGCGATCATGGCGCGCTGGCGCATGCCGCCCGACAGCTGGTGCGGATAGGCGTCCAGCCGTTTCTCCGGCGCCGGGATGCGCACCAGGCGCAGCATGTCCAGCGCCCGGCCGCGGGCCTCGGCCTTGCCCACCGCCTTGTGCCGGCGGACGCCCTCGGCGATCTGGTCGCCGATGGTGAAGGCCGGGTTCAGGCTGGTCATCGGCTCCTGGAAGATCATCGCCATGCGGCTGCCGCGCAAATCGGCGCGCTGCCGGTCGGTCAGCCGGAACAGGTCCTGCCCCTCGAACCGTGCGCTGCCCGAGGTGATGGTTGCGACCGGCGGCAGCAGCCCCATCAGCCCCAGCGCGGTGATGCTCTTGCCGCAGCCGGATTCGCCAACGATGCACAAAGTCTCGCCGCGGGCGACGGAGAAGGAGACGCCCTCGACCAGGTTGCGGCCGGGCGACAGGGACAGGGCGAAATCCTGCACCTCCAGCACGGTCTCCCGCGCGGGCTCCGTGGCGGCGGCCGGGGCGCGGGCGACGCGGACGTCAGAGACCGAGGCCATCGGCCGCCTCCGCGCTCTCGCTGTGGTGAACGGGCCGGTCCTGCACCGCGTCCTGCGGCGCCGGCTCGCCATGCATCGCCGCCTCGAGATTGGCCTGCAGCGCCAGCAGGTGGCGGCGCATCGCCGCCTCGGCCCCGGCGCCGTCATGCCGGGCGATCGCGGCGACGATGTCGCCATGCTGGCTGGTATAAGCGCGCAGCCGGATGCGGTTGCGCGCCGCCTCGCGCAGCCGGCGCCAGGACGGCGACTGGCGGATCCGGTCGATGCAGTCGAACAGCGCCAGCAGCAGGCCGTTGCCGGCGGTCTCGGCGATGTGGCGGTGGAAGGCGCTATCCCACAGCTCGTGGCCGTCGCTGTCCATGCTGGCCGCGGTCTTGCGCTCGATCCGGCGCAGCGCGGCGACGCTCTCGGGCGACGCCTTCACCGCCGCCAGCCGGGCCAGTGCCGGCTCGATCTGCAGCCGGGCCTCCATCACCTCCAGCGGGCTGGTGCGGTCGGCCAGGGATTCGATCAGATGCGGCTGCACCGGCGGCCGCTGGCCGGCGAAGGTGCCCTTGCCCTGGTGACGCCAGATCCGCCCTTCGGCCTCCAGCACCTCCAGCGCCCGGCGCACGGCGCGGCGGCCGACGCCGATGCGGGCGGCCAGGTCGCGCTCGGTCGGCAGCTGCCATTCGGCGCGGTCGCCCTCGGCGTCCAGCAGCGCGCGCAGCCGCTCCAGCGCCGCGCTGGAGTTGGACACGCCGCGCGTTTCGGATGAAACCACTTCAGCCATTGGTCTCCCAAAGGCCGCGTCCGCCATTCCGGCTCCGAGCCATCTGCCAGTCCCTGATGTGCTTGAGGACGCCCGGCCAGCCGACCCTGAGGACCGATCCTGACGCGCAACGCCGCTTCGTCTTGCCGAACAGCCAAGCGCAAAGGGAACCAATTTGCAAATGGTTTCCTGGATGGACGCGTCGATGTGTGGACGGGCTCGCGGCGCGGGAACCCAAATCACGGATCGCTTGCCCACAAAATGTCATGCCCGGGCTTGACCCGGGCATCCAGAAGCTGTCGACGATCTCTGGATTGCCGGGTCAAGCCCGGCAATGACAGTGTTGGGGGCCGGGCCCCATGAGCGCCCTACAGTTGGTCCCGCTTCAGGTCCAGCCAGTCGCGCTCGCTCTCGGTCAGGTCGGCGGACAGGCCCTCGATGTTGCGGCGGCTCTCGTCCAGGGTGCGCGGGCCGGAGAGGGCGAAGGTGGCGAAGGGCTGCGACAGCACCCAGGCCATGGCGATCTGTACCGGGCTGGTGCCCTTGGTCCCGGCCAAGGCGATGGCGCGGCGGCGGCGCTCGAAATTGTCGTCGGCGTGCCAGCAACGCGCGATCTCGGCCTCTTCCGCCGCCTTGGACGGGTCGCCGCGCCCGGTGAAGAAGCCGCGGGCGGTCGAGGACCAGGCAAACAGCGCCGTGCCGCTCTCCTCCAGATAACCCAGCCATTCCGGGTCTCGGGCCGAGACGCAGCCGGCCCAGACCGGCTCGATCATCCGGGCCAGGGCCAGGTTGTTGCTCAACACCGTGAAGCCGGTCTTGCCGGCGCGCTTCGCGTAGTCGTTGGCCGCCCGGAACCGCTCCAGGCTCCAGTTCGAGCCGCCGAACACGCCGATCCGGCCCTCGCGGTGCAGCGCGTCGAGCACGTCGACGAACTCGCCGACCGGCACCTGCGGGTTGTCGCGGTGCAGGAAGTAGATGTCGACCCGGTCGGTGCGCAGCGCCTCCAGGCTCTGCTCCAGCTGGCTGCGCGCCGCCTCCGGCGTGCAGTTCGGGGTGTGGGCGCCCTTGCCGATCAGGACGATTTTGTCGCGCACGCCGCTCTTCGCCAGGTATTCGCCGAACAGCGCCTCGCAGCCGCCGCGCATGTAGATCCGGGCGGTGTCGAAGCAGTTGCCGCCGCGCTCGATATAGTCGTCGAACAGCGGGGTCGCCTGGGCCAGGTCGTCCTGGTTGTCGACGCCCATCACCATCCGGGCCACCGGCTTGGCGACGCCGGGGATCGTGCCGTAGATCATCTCTCGCTTCCCTTATTCCGCCCGCCAGCAGGCCACGCCCTGCGGCGGCACCACCGGCCCGCCCAGCAGGTAACGGCCGGCATCCTTCACCGGTGCCATCCAGTCGATCTCGCCATAATTGAAGACGAAGGTCAGGCCGCCGCGGCGGCGCAGCCGCACCGCCTCCGGCAGCTCGATCAGGTCCAGTCCGGCGCGGCCCAGCAGATCGGCGATGACGCCGCGCAGCAGCGCCGGGTCCGGCCAGCCGGCCAGGTAGGAGCGTCTGCCATCGCCGACCAGGGCCGGGGCGCCGTCGGCGAAGCTGGCCTGCACCGGCAGGCCGGTCTCCAGCCATTCGCGCCAGCGCCGGATGGATCCCTTCAAGCCGGCCCCTTCGACCGGCTCCACCAGGTTCGGGCGCAGCGAGGCGACCTGGGTCACCTTCAGCGGCAGCAGCTCCTGCAGCAGGCCGGGCGGCAACCCGTCCGGGATGGCGAAGTCGCGGGTCTTCGACCCGGTGCGCGGGCCGAACAGGATGACCGCATCGGTGGCGGCGAAGGCCTGCCGCGCCGCCTCAGACACCTGCGCCAGGCTGGGCACCACCACCGCCTTGTAGCCGGCCAGCGACGCGCCGGGGCGGACCATGTCGACATCCAGGCCGAAGCGGCGGATCGCCTCGTACCAGCGGAACACCAGGTCGGTGTAGCGGAAGTCGCGGCCCTGCGGCTGGATCCGGGTGATCCAGGAGGTCTCGTAATCGAACACCAGCGCCACCGGGGCTTGGCCGGAGGCAGGCAGGGCGCCCAGCCGCGCCAGCTCCTGCCCGACCTGCGTCGCCTCCTGGCCGCCCGGCGAGAGCTTGCGGTCCGGACGGTTCAGCCCGGCATGCATCTGCTCCTGCGCGAACGGGCATTGCCGCCAGCGGAAGTAGCTGACGACCTCGGCGCCATGGGCCAGCGCCTCCCAGCTCCACAGCCGGACCATGCCGGGCTTCGGCACCGGGTTCCAGGCGGCCCAGTTCACCGGCCCGGGCTGCTGCTCCATCACCCACCAGCGGCCGCGGCCGACGGCGCGGTACAGGTCGTGGTTGAACGGCGCCAGGTCGGGGTGCGAGGTGCGGGCCCAGCGCGCCCGCTCGTCATCGTCGCAGGCGATCTTCTCCAGCGTGCCCAGCGGGTAGCTGTCCCAGGACGCGATGTCGAGGTCCTCGCCCAGCGGCCAGTGGTCGAACTCCTGGAAGAAGCCCATGAAGTTGTGGGTGACGAAGCGGCCCGGCGAATGCTGGCGGATGATCTCGACCTGCATCCGGTTGTAGGACGCGACCTGGTCCGAGGCGAAGCGCCAATAGTCCAGCCGCGCCGCCGGGTTGGTCTCGGTCACCGCGCCGACCGGGGCGATGATCTCGTCGAAGCTGCCGGCCTCCATCGACCAGAACACGTTGCCCCAGGCCTGGTTCAGCGCGTCCGGCGTCTGGTAGCGGTGGCGCAGCCAGGTGCGGAAGGCGGTGACGTCCTCCGGCCCGTAGGACAGCACGGTGTCGTGGCAGCCGAACTCGTTGTCGGTCTGCCAGCCGGCGACCGCATCATGGCTGCCGTAGCGCCGCGCCACTTCGTCGGTGATGCGGGCGCTCTCCTTGATCCAGGTGCGGCTGGAGAAGCTGGTGTGCCGGCGCGAGCCGAAGCCGCGGACGTTGCCGTTCTCGTCGACCGGCAGGATGTCCGGGTGGCGGTCGACCAGCCATTTCGGCGGCGTCGCCGTCGGCGTGCACATCACCACCTTCAGCCCGGCGGCGCCCAGCGTGTCGATGGCGCGGTCGAGCCAGGCCCAGTCGAAGCGCCCCGGCTCGGGCTCGATCCGCGACCAGGCGAATTCGGCGATGCGGACGAAGCTGATGCCGACCTCGCGCATCCGGCGGGCGTCATCCTCCCACCACTCTTCGGGCCAATGTTCCGGGTAATAGCAGACGCCGAGCATTCGGAAGCCTCGTCAGGAGCGAAGGGTGGGGAGCTACTTCACTGCGCCGGCGGTGATGCCGGCCACGAAGTAGCGCTGCAGGAAGATGAAGACGACCAGCATGGGCAGGGTCAGCAGCGTGGCCCCGACCATCAGGGCGCCCCAGGGCACGACGTTGAGGCCGATCAGGCTGCCCAGCGCCACCGGCGCGGTGCGGGCGCCCGGCTGGGTCGCCACCAGCAGCGGCCACAGATAGTTGTTCCAGGAGGCGAGGAACAGGATGATCGCCAGCGCCGCCATGCTGGGCCGCACCAGCGGCAGGGCGATGGAGAAGAAGATCCGGCCCTCGCGCGCGCCGTCGATACGGGCGGCGTCCAACAGCTCCTGCGGCAGCGATAGGAAGGTCTGGCGCATGAACAGCACGCCGATCGAGTTGAACAGCGGCGGCACGATCACCGCGATCCAGGTGTTCGACAGGCCCAGATCGCGGGCCACCAGCACGTATTGCGGGATGATCACCACGGCATAGGGCACGGTCAGGGTCGCCACCAGCAGGCTGAAGGTCGCCTGCTTGCCGACGAACTGGAAGCGGGCGAAGGCATAGCCGGCCATGCTGGTCAGCAGCAGCGACAGCACCGCCGACACGGTGGCGATGCCGATCGAGTTCAGCATCGCCCGGCCGAAGCTGGCCGTGTCGTCGAGGAAAGCCCAGTTCTCCAGCAGGTTGCCGCCCGGGGTCAGCGGCAGCTCCGGCGAGAAAATGGCGTAGTCCGGCAGGGTGGCGAACACCGCCATCAGGTACAAGGGCGCCAGCCACAGCAGCGCCACGGGCGCCATGCCGCCGGTCAGGGCCCAGGTGCCCCAGCGCCGGCGCGATCCGATGGTGCGGAGCATCGCCATCCTCCTCAGGACTTCCGGCCGCGGGTGAGCATGAGGTTGAGCGCCGCCATCACCGCCGCCATGGCCGCGATGGTGTAGGCGATCGCCGCGGCGTAGCCGAAGTTCAGGCTGACGAAGCCCTGCTTGTAGAGATAGGTGCCGAGCGTCTCGGTGGCGCCGCCGGGGCCGCCGCGGTCGGTGATCAGCCAGGGCTCGGTGAACAGCTGCATGGTGCCGATGATCGACAGCACCAGGCAGAACACCACGATCGGCTTCAGCAGCGGCAGGGTGATGCGGAAGAAGCGGTCGACCGGCGAGGCGCCGTCGATCGCTGCCGCCTCGTACAGGTCGCGCGGGATCGACTGCAGCCCCGCCAGCAGGATGATGGCGTTGTAGCCGGTCCAGCGCCAGGTCACCGCCGCCATGATCGTCGCCATCGCCGCATTCGGATCGTGCAGCCAGTCGATCGGGGCCAGGCCAAGTGCCGTCATGCCGTGGTTGACGGCGCCGAACTGGCCGTTGAACAGCAGCCGGAACACCACCGAATAGGCGACGTCGCTGACCACCACCGGGGCGAAGAAGGCGAAGCGGTAGATCGGCCGCAGCTTCAAGAGCGGCGAGTTCAAGGCCAGGGCCAGCAGCGTGGCCAGGACCAGCATCACCGGCACCTGGATCACCAGGATGATCAACGTGTTCTTCAGCGCCTCCTGGAAGGCGCGGTCGACCAGCAGGCGCCGCCAGTTGATGGCGATGTTCCAGGCCCAGGGATTGACCCGCGTGTTCTGCAGCGACAGCAGCGCCGAATCGATGATCGGCCAGCACCAGAACACGGCGAAGACGAGGAGGTAGGGCAGCAGGAACCAGTATGGCGCCAGCGCGTGGCGCCGGCGCCGCCACCCGCCGCCGGCCTCCGACAGGGCGGCGGCCGGGGCCGCGCGTGTCTGTGGGGCCCGGAGGCCGGCTCGGGTGGCGGTTCCCATCACGCGGCCTCCGTCACTCGGCCCCCATCACTCAGCGACCGGCAGGCCGGTGGCGGCCGAGATCTGCTCGGCGGCCTCGTCCAGGGTCTCCTTGGCGGATTTCGAGCCGCCCTTCAGATAGGCCAGCAGGATGCCGTCGGCGATGTTGTCGGCCTCGGCGAAATACTGGGTGCCGCGCGCCGGCTTGATCTGCGACAGGGTGTTCAGCACCACCTCCCAGATCTTCTGGCCGCCCCAGTAGGGCTGCGCCTGCTGGACATAGGGATCGTTGACCGCCTCCGGCAGCGTCGGCACCAGGCCGGACGCCTTGAGCTGGGTGATCTGGCTGTCCGGCCGGCCGAGTGCGAAGTTGATGAAGGCCAGCGCCGCCTGCGGGTTCTTCGAGGAGGCCGGGATGGCCAGCGATGAGCCGCCGATATTGGCGGCGCGGTTGCCGCCGGCGGTGAAGGCCGGCAGCTGGAAGACGCCCCATTTGCCGCTCAGCTCCGGCGCATTGCCGCGGACCGAGCCCTCGTACCAGGCGCCGTAGACCGAGCTGGCCAGCCGGTTGGCCTTGATCGCCTGCAGGCTGCCGTCCCAGTCGCCCTCCATGAACAGCCCGGCATCGGAGATCTTCTTCACCGTCTCCAGCGCCTGGACGCAGCCGGGCTGGCTGACCGTGATGTGCTCGCCGGTCTCGTCGAAATAGGCGCAGCCGGCCTGGTTGGCCAGGATGCGGAACCAGGTCGTGCTGGTGCCGCCGCTGTTGAAGGACAGGAACTTGACGTCGGCCCCGGCCTTGGCCTGCACCGCCTTGCCGGCGGCGATGAAATCGTCCCAGGTCGCGATCTTGGCCGGGTCGACGCCGGCGGCCTCATACATGTCGCGGCGGTAGAACACCACGGCCGGGCCGGAATCCCAGGGCATGGCGTAGATCTTGTCGCCGACAGTCAGCTCCGCCAGCTTGAATTTCGGGAATTTGGCGAGGAGGTCGGCCTCCTTCGGATCGAGCGACTTCAGGTCGGCGAAGCAGTCCGGGAAGCGGGCCCAGAACACCTCGGATTCATGGTTCTCGACCGAATAGACGTCCGGCATGTTGATGCCGCCGGCGGAACAGCCGGCCAGGCCGCGGTCATAGACCGGCTGGTTGCCGAGGTCCTCGACCGTCACCTTGACGTCCGGATAGGCCTTGTTGAAGTCGGGCACCACGGACTTCAGCGCCGTGGCCGCCACGTTCCAGCTCCAGACCGTGATCTCGCCCTTCACGTCCGACTGCGCCATCGCCGGCGCCGTCAGGGCCAAGACGGCCGCGCCGGCCAGGCCGGACATCATGCCGGCGATCCTGCCGAGTCTGCTCATAGAGTCCTCCCTCATATCGTGTCTGGTCCGGCCAAAGGGTCCAGCCTGCCACAGGCAGGACCGTCTTCGCGGAGCTTATCGTCGCCTTGCGCCTGGAGTATGAATCCGATGGTTTCCGCATGTCGTCCCGATCAGGGACGAATTCTTCCGGGATCCTAAGGTCCGACGATGAGCCGAGCCCAGACTGCGCGCATACCGAGGCTGCCGGGCCTGTCCGAGCACATCGTCAGCGCCGACACCAGGCGCGAGGTGCTGGTGATGCGGCGGGCGCACCAGCACAGCCAGATCGAGCTGAACCTGATGCTGGAAGGAGCGGCGACCTATCTGTTCAACGGCCGGCGGGTGACGATCGGGGCCGGCGATTTCGTGTTCTTCTGGGGCGCCATCCCGCATCAGACCATCGAGGCGTCGAGCCCGGCCAGCTTCGTCTGCCTGTACCTGCCGATCGAGATGTTCCTCAGCGCCGCGCTAGGGCCGCGGCTGAAGAGCGCGGTGCTGGGCGGGAGCATGATCGGCGACCGGGCGCCGCTGCCCTTCGACGCGGCCCAGTTCGAGCACTGGCATGCCGAGCTGAACCGTGGTGACGACCGGATCACCGCCCTGGTGCGGCAGGAGATCGAGCAGCGGCTGCGGCGCAGCGACCTGTGCGGCTGGGACGTGCTGAGCGACACCGGCGACGGCGCCGCCGCCGCCGAGGGGCGGCACGCCAAGGTCTGGGCCATGGCCGGCTTCGTCGCCGCCCATGCCAGCGAGCCGATCTCGGTCGGCGATGTGGCCGCGTCGGTCTGCCTGCACCCGAACTACGCCATGGCGATCTTCCGCGAGGCGCTGGGCATGAGCATCGGCGGCTATCTCACCCGTCAGCGCCTCTATGTGGCGCAGGCGCTGCTGCTGTCGACCGACACCGACATCGTCACGGTTGCCTTCGAGGCCGGCTTCGGCTCGGTGTCGCGCTTCTACGAGGCCTTCAGCCGCCACTTCGCCATGCCGCCGCGCCAGTTCCGCATCCTCTACCGCGGCGGCGGGTGAGGGGTGGGTGAGGGGCGGCGGCCCGCCCCTCGACGGATTGTCTCACCCGCGCGCGATCGAGATGCCGCCATCGACCAGCGAGGCGGTACCGGTGACGAAGGAGGCGTCGTCCGACGCCAGGTAGAGGACGGAGCGGGCGATCTCCTCCGGCGTGCCGGCGCGCTTGAGTGCGTGCAGGCTGCTCAGATGGTCCCGCGCCTCCGGCGTGGCGTTCGCGGTGCGATACATGTCGGTGTCGACCGCGCCCGGCAGCACCGCGTTGACGCGGATGCCCTGCGGGCCGAACTCGGCGGCCAGCGCCTGGGTCAGGCCGATCAGGCCGGACTTGCTGGCAGCGTAGGCGGCGACGCCGGGGAAGGAGAAGGTGTGGCCGACGAAGGTCGAGGTGAAAATCACCGACCCGCCGCCATGCTTCGCCATCTCGGCGATCTGGTGCTTCGCCCCCAGGAAAGCGCCGGTCAGGTTGATCGCGATGGTGTCGTTCCACCCGGCCTCGGAGACGCCGGTGCTGGCACCGGTCTCACCGAGCGTGCCGGCGTTGTTGAAGGCGATGTCCAGTCGGCCGAAACGCTCCGCCGCCAGCGCCACCAGCGCTTTGGCATAGTCTTCCGAGCGGACGTCGCCGGCTAGCGCCACGGCCTGCCCGCCCGCAGTCTCGATCTCGGCGACGAGGCTCGCCAGCTCGGCCTCTCGACGGGCGCCGAGCACCAGCTTCGCGCCTTCCCTGGCGAACAGGATGGCGGTGGCACGGCCGATGCCGGCGCTTGCGCCGGTGATGATCGCGACCTTGCTGTCGAGACGGTTCATGTCCGGAACTCCTGGAATAGGGCGGGACGCCGTTGGTCCTGCCGTCGCCTCAAGATATGCCTATCAGGAAACCTGTAGAGAAGGCACGGGATATGATAGGCTCGTTCAGCTTTTATGAATGATCGAGCGGCGGCGAATGGACCGGTTGCGCGCGTTCGAGATGTTCGTCGCGGTGGCGGGGAAGGGCAGCTTCGCGCGGGCGGCCGAGGCGCTCGACACCTCGCCGGCCAACGTCACCCGCTATGTCAACGAGCTCGAGGCGCATCTCGCCGCCCGCCTGATCAACCGCAGCTCGCGGCGACTGTCACTGACCGAGGCGGGCCAGGCGCTGCATGAGCGGGCGCGCGCCATCCTCGACGAGGTGGCGGAGACCGAGGCGATCGCCTCCTCCGCCGCGCTCAGCCCGCGCGGGCGGCTGCGCATCAACGCGCCGCTCAGCTTCGGCATCCTGCATCTGGCGCCGCTGTGGCCGCGGTTCCTGGCGCGCCATCCGGAAATCGAGCTGGATGTCGACCTGGTCGATCGAATCGTCGATCTGGTGGGCGAGGGCTACGACCTCGCGGTCCGGATCTCGGGGGGCGGATCCCAGGCGCTGGTTGCCCGCAGGCTGGCCGCCTCGCGCAACATCGTCTGTGCCGCGCCGGACTACATCGCCCGTCGCGGTGCGCCCCAGACGCCGGCCGACCTCCTGAACCACGACTGCATCGGCTACAGCGGTGCCGCGACCGCCGATGAATGGCACCTGGCCGATGAGTCGAACCAGCCACACGCCGTGAAGGTGCCTTGCGTCATGCACAGCAATAACGGCGATACGGTGCGTGCCGCGGCGCTGGCCGGGCTCGGCATCATCTGGCAGCCGACCTTCCTGATCGGCGGCGACCTGCGGCAGGGCCGGCTGGTGCCGTTGCTGCCCGGCTACCGGATGGCCGATATCGACGTGCTGGCAGTGTATCCGAGCCGCCGCCATCTCAGTGCCAAGGTGCGGGTGATGATCGACTTCCTGGCCGAGGCCTTCCGCGGCACCCCGCCCTGGGATCGCGGCTCGTGACTAAAGCCCGTCGCCCAGGCCCCAATGTGCGCCCCAGCGCGGGTCGGCCTCGTCGCGGACGTCCTGGAAGCGGATGTCGGCCGACAGGCGCATGATCCCGTCCGGATCGTCGTTGCGGGTCGCGGCGTGGATCATGGTGGGGCTGTGCAGCACCACGTCGCCGGCGGCGTAGTCCGCGGCCAGCCAGCGGGTGCCGAAGCGCTCCGCCATCGCCGGCAGGTCCTTCGAGATCCAGCCGGTTTCGGTCATGTTGCGGTTGTAGGCGCTGATCCGCTCCTCCGGCGACAGCCCGGCGTTCTTGCGGCTGAACTCCGCCTCCATCTCGCGGCCCAGGCGGTGCGAGCCTTCGAGATACAGCAGCCCGCCCATCCGCATCGGCACGTCGCCGATCGGGATCCAGGCGGTGACCAGCCGGTCGGTGCCGGCGCGCAGATAGATCAGGTCGTAATGCGCGCCGGTCGCGGCCGGGTCGCCGGGCCGGGTGAAGCGCAGGATCTTGCGCCGGTGCAGGGTGGAATTGCCGCCGATCAGCCGGTCGATGAAGCGCCACAGCTCCGGCATCAGGCAGAACGATTCGAAGGCGGAGGACCGCACCAGCTCCATCAGCCGGCCGCGCGAGGCCGCGTCGGCCGGGCGCTCGGAAGCCCGGCCCTCGACCGGGTCGAAGCCCTCGGCCAGCAGGCCGAGCTCGGCGAATTGCGCGAAGACGTGGCGGCGGAACTCCAGCACCGCCGCGCGCGGCAGCAGCGACCGCAGCCAGAGATAGCCCTCGGAGTCGTAGCGCGAGCGCAGGGCCGCAAGATCCTCCGCCGGATCGCTCGGCGCCAGCCAGCCCAGCCGCGCCGGGCTGCAGTCCAGCGCATAGCCGTTCGACGACAGAGCCGACGGCAGAACGCCCATCCCATCCTCCCACGACGAATGCGCCTTGCGGCGCTTGGCGCCTATGATGCACTCCATGGCTTTGAGTGTCGTCACGTCGCCGCAGCTTTTCCTCCGGAATTCTCAGGTCGAGGCTTAGAGAGATATGTCCTGGTCCGAGATGAAGCCGCCGGTTCTCCGCCTTTGCCCTGGAACAGGAAGCGGCCGCTGATGGACCGCGCCTCCCAGGCCGCACTGGCCAGCATCTTCGTCGGGGCGCTGGTGCTCGGGCTCAAGTTTCTGGCCTATTGGTTCACCGGGTCGGTCGCGCTCTATTCCGACGCGCTCGAAAGCATCATCAACGTGGTCGCGGCCGGCGCCGCCTTCATCGCGCTGCGGGTCTCGTCACAGCCGGCGGACGCCAACCATCCCTACGGGCACACCAAGGCCGAGTACTTCTCGGCCGTGTTCGAGGGGCTGCTGGTGGTCCTGGCCGCGCTGTCGATCCTGCGTGAGGCGTATGCCGGCCTGCTCGACCCCCAGCCGCTCGATGCGCCGGCGCTGGGCCTGGCGATCAGCGCGGTGGCGTCGGCCATCAACGGCGGTTGGGGCTGGGCCCTGCTGCGCTGGGGCCGGAGCCTCCGCGCTCCGGCGCTGGTGGCGGACGGCCGGCATGTGCTGACCGATGTCTACACCTCCGGCGGGGTGCTGATCGGCGTCGGCCTGGTGGCCCTGACCGGCTGGCAGATCCTCGATCCGATCCTCGCCGCGATCGTGGCGCTGAACATTCTGTGGTCCGGCTACGTGATGGTCCGGGATTCGGTCGGCGGCCTGATGGACGAAGCGGTGCCGCCTGAGACCCTGACGCGCATCCGCGAGGCGATCGCGCGCACCGGCGGCGGCGCGCTGGAGGCGCATGACGTGCGCACCCGGCATGCCGGGCGGATGACCTTCATCGACTTCCACCTGGTCGTTCCCGGCACGATGAGCGTCTCCGAAGCGCACGACATCTGCGACCGGATCGAGGCGACGCTGAAACAGGACATCGGCGCCGACACGATCATCAGCATCCATGTCGAGCCGGAGGAGAAGGCCAAGCACGCCGGCGTGGCCATCGCCCGATGACGCGGAGGCTCAGCCGCGAGCGGCGGTGATCAGCACGTCGACAGCGCCGACGCCGTCGAACTCGGCTTCGGCCCGGTCGCCCGGCTTCACCACATGGACGCCGGTGGTCATGCCGGTCAGCACCCAGCTTCCGGCCGGCAGCGAGCGGCCGCGATGGCCGAGATGCTCGGCCAGGAAGGCGAGGGAGGCGATCGGCCCGCCGCCGGCGACGCGGGCGGCGCTGCCCTCGCCGACCACGGTGCCGTCGACCCGCATCCGCACGGTCCAGTCGGACGGCGCCCGGCTGTCCCAATCGGCGATCTCGAGGCCGAGCACGAGCCCGGCATTGTTGCCGAAATCGCTGGCCACGGCGCCCGGGCCGAGGTCGTTCAGCGTCGCCAGCGGGCTGCCGGCGATCTCCATCCCGGCATGGACCGCGGCCACGAAGGGCTGCATCTCCTCAAGGGTACGCGGCCGCGCTTCGGCCGGGATGTCGCGGCCGATCCGCAGCACGAACTCGGCCTCGACCGCGCCGAAGCCGCCGGCGATCACCGGCGTCTCCACCCGGCGCTCGCGGGCGTCGCGGAAGTTGCGGGCGAACACCGGTCCGGCCAGGCGCGGCGCGTCGTAGCGCGGCCGCCAGGTCTCGGCGATGCCGGCCACCTTCCAGCCGACCAGCGTATCGGTCCACAGGCCGATCGCCTCCTCCTGCACGGCATAGGCGGTGGGCAGGTCCAGCGGCAGCGTGCCGGGATAAGCGGGCAGGGCGCGGGCGGCGCGGCGCGCCTCGGTGAAGGCGATGGCCAGGTCGCGGCTCGAACTCATGGCAGGCTCCGTGGGCGTATCTGGATTCTTGTGTATGGTAGTATGGGCTGTTATGCAAGACGACAACGGCATACAGGACCCGATGT
Organism: Inquilinus sp. YAF38; assembly: GCF_052113205.1. NCBI lineage: Bacteria > Pseudomonadati > Pseudomonadota > Alphaproteobacteria > Rhodospirillales > Rhodospirillaceae > Inquilinus > Inquilinus sp. YAF38. The sequence goes on from NZ_JBFRCU010000005.1 coordinate 83,577, forward strand.
GAAGATCGACCCCGCCCACGGCTTYGAATCCGCCGCGCACCGGCTGGAGCGCGAGCTGCGCCGCGCCATCGTGGCGCTGGAGCTGGCGCCGGGCGCCCGCCTGTCGGAGCAGGAGATCGCGCAGCGCTACGGCGTGTCGCGCCAGCCGGTGCGCGAGGCGCTGATCGCGCTGGCGAAGACCCGGCTGGTCGAGGTGCAGCCCCAGCGCGGCACGGTGGTGGTCAAGCTGTCGGTGCGGCGGATGACCGAGGCGCGCTTCGTCCGCGAATCGGTCGAGGTGGCGCTGGTGCGGCGCGCCTGCGAGGGCTTCGACCGGTCGAGCCGCGAGCGGATCGACGACCTGCTCGACGCCCAGGCCAAGGCCGCGTCGCGCGGCAACCACAACGATTTCCAGCGCTATGACGAGCTGTTCCACATCGCCATCGCCGAGGGCGCCGGCTGCGGCCTTGCCTGGATGGCGGTGGAGGATCTCAAGGCGCATATGGACCGGATCTGCACCCTGACGCTGCCGGGCGCCGAGGCGATGCTGCCGCTGGTCGACCAGCATCGCACCATCATGGCGGCAATCGACGCCCGCGACCCCGACGCGGCGGAGCGGGCGATGCGCCATCACCTGACCGAGATCCTGCGCGCGCTGCCGCGGATCGAGGCCGAGCACCCCGAATTGTTCSACGAGCCCACCCCGGGCCGAACCCGCTAGACGCGATTCCGATAGACGAGGACAGCATGAGCGACGCCCCGACCACCCGCCAGGCGGTGCATTACGAGCAGGCCGAGATGCTCGACGGCGAGGATCTGCGCCGGCATTTCCTGATCGAGCAGCTGATGGCGCCGGGCATGCTGAGCGCCACCTACACCCATTACGACCGCATGCTGGTGATGGGGGCGGTGCCGACCGACGCGCCGCTGGTGGTCGGCGAGGACTTGGCCAGACTGGTCGGCAGCGCCACCCTGCTGGAGCGGCGCGAGCTCGGCCTGATCAATCTCGGCGGCCCGGGCCGCGTCACCGCGGACAAGACCGTGTTCGAGGTCGAGTCGCAGGATGCGCTCTATCTCGGCAAGGGCATCGCCTCGGTCGCCTTCGCCAGCGTCGACCCGGCCAACCCGGCGAAGTTCTACATCAACTCGACCCCGGCCCATGCCGGGCTGCCGTCGCGGGTGATCGCCAGGAACCAGGCGATCGTGAAGGAGCTGGGCGCGCCCGAGACCAGCAACCGCCGCACCCTGCACCAGTACCTGCATCCGGAGGTGCTGCCGACCTGCCAGCTGCTGATGGGTCTGACCCGGCTGCACAGCGGCAGCGTCTGGAACACCATGCCGGCGCACACCCATGACCGGCGGATGGAGGCGTATTTCTACTTCGAGCTGCCGGCCGATGCGGTGGTGATGCATTTCATGGGCCGGCCCGCGGCCACCCGCCACCTCGTGGTCCGCAACGAGCAGGCGGTGCTGTCGCCGCCCTGGTCGATCCATTGCGGCGCCGGCACCGCGTCCTACGCCTTCATCTGGAGCATGGCGGGCGACAACCAGGCCTTCACCGACATGGACTTCGTCGCCATGGGGGACCTGCTGTGAGCCTGTTCGACCTGACCGGCCAGGTGGCGCTGGTCACCGGCGCGCGCACCGGTCTCGGCCGCGGCATCGCCCTGGCGCTGGCCGAGGCCGGGGCCGACATCGCCGGGCTCGGCTCGCGCCCGATGCCGGAGACGGCGGCGGCGATCGCCGGCACCGGCCGCCGCTTCCTCGAGGTGGTGCGGGATCTCGAGGATTCCTCCGGGCTCGACACGGTGGTGGCCGACATCGTCGCCCGACTCGGCCGGATCGACATCCTGGTCAACAATGCCGGCATCATCCGCCGCGCCGACCTGCTTGAGTTCAGCGAGGCGGACTGGGATGCGGTGATGTCGGTCAACCTGAAGAGCGCCTTCTTCCTCAGCCAGGCGGTGGCCCGCCACATGGTGGGACAGGACATCCGGGGCCGGATCATCCACATCGCCTCGGTGCTGTCCTTCCAGGGCGGCATCCGGGTGCCGTCCTACACCGCGGCCAAGCACGGCATCGCCGGGCTGACCCGGGCGCTGGCGAACGAACTGGCGCCGAAGGGCATCACCGTCAACGCCATCGCCCCCGGCTACATGGAGACCGACAACACCGAGGCGCTGCGCGCCGACCCGGTGCGCACCAGGCAGATCCTCGACCGCATCCCGGTCGGCCGCTGGGGCGTGCCGCAGGACCTGGCGACGGCGACGCTGTTCCTGGCCTCGCCGCACAGCGGCTACGTCACCGGGACGCTGCTGCCGGTCGATGGGGGGTGGCTGGCGCGGTGATTTTTTCAGTTGAATTTATATCGAATGCGTAACATAATGTGATATTCAATCGATTCAGATTGAAGCTATATTTCTATTCGTTTTATCATTGCTGATGCCGGTTCCGCTCCGTCCCGATCGATGGAGCGGAATCGGCATCACGCGTTTGGTCATTTTCGATCCATTTTTCAGGAGCATTTCAGATGGAATCCTATCTCGCCACGATCATGGGCTGGGCCCCGAACTTCGCACCGCGCGGCTGGGCCTTCTGTGGCGGCCAGATCCTGTCGATCGCGCAGAACACGGCTCTGTTCAGCCTGCTTGGCACCACCTATGGCGGCAACGGCCAGACCACCTTCGCCCTGCCCAACCTGTTCAGCCGATTGCCGATCGGCGCCGGCAACGGCCCGGGGCAACCCACTTACGAGCTCGGGGAGGTCGGCGGCACGCCGAACACCACGCTGACCATCAACAACATGCCGGCGCACGCCCATGACGGGTCGGCGCTGACTGCGGTCGAGAAGGTGGCTACCACCTCCGCCAACACCACCATGACCACGGCCGCCGCCAACACGATCCTGGGCGTGCCGAACTTCACCGATCCCAGCACCGGCGGCCCGGTCGAGGTCAACACCTTCGCCGCCGGCAGCGCCAACCCCTCGGTCAATCTGAATCTTCCGGTCAGCGGGCAGACCGGCCCGTCCGGTGGCAGCCAGCCCTTCTCGATCATGCCGCCCTATCTGGCGATCAACTGGGTCATCGCGCTGGAAGGCATCTTCCCGCCGCGCAGCTGAGGGAGCGCCGCGATGCTCGCCGAGCTCAGCTTCGACGACTTCAAGGACCACCGTGGCCAGACCTTCGTGGTCGAGGGGCCGGGCGGGCGGGTGGAGGCGACGCTGGTCGCCGTCCGCCTCTCGCCCTACGAGTCGCCGGGCCTGTTGCGGCGCCACCCCTTCGCGATCCTGTTCACGGCGCCGCCATCGCCCGATCTCGGCGCACAGGTCTACAACATCCGGCACCCGTCTAAGGGGCTGATGGAGGGCGTCCTCATCAGCCCGGTGGTGCCGGCGGCGATGGACGCGCCGAAGGCGCAAGAGCTCCGCTTCTACGAGGCGGTGTTCAACTGAGCAGGGCGCGGTCGATCGCGGCCAGGATCCGGTCCCGCAACGCATCGAGCCCTCGGGCCAGATCGCGATGCTCCCGGACCAGCGCCGCGATCGACCGCCTTTCTTCCGAGATCAGGCCGGAGCCAGACCTGACCGCATCGGCCAGCCGGGTCTCGGCCGCATAGCGGCGGTGGTCCAGCGTGCCCAGCGCCGTGTCCAGTCGCATCCATTCCGCCAGCAACTCGGCCGCCGCATCCGCGCCGCGCGCGTGCAGCGTCTCGATCGCCCGCCGCAGCGGCAGCCGGGCGCCGGTGTGGCTGCAGGCCAGCTGGGTGTCGCGCCGCCCGGCCGGGCACAGCGCCGGGCGGGCATAGCCATCGGGCTCGACCGCATGGGCCAGCGGCTGCCCGACTGTGTCGCGCGGCACCGCCTCATGCGCCATGCCGCAGACAACGGCATGCGAGGCCGCGATCCGGTCGCGCAGCCGGCCGAGCTCGTCGGTGGTATCGGCGATCACGATGCTTCCTGCGCAGCAGCGGCGTCGAGATGGATCTCCGGGTGCCGGCAGCGATGCAGGATGGTGGCCGGCCAGTCGGGCTCGAAGTCGCGGCTCTCCAGCAGCCGCCGCACCGCCTGACGCTTGTGCACGCCATGCAGGATCATCAGCGCCGCCCGCGACAGCCCGGCGATGGTGCCGAGGCCGATGGACACGCCCCGGCGCGGCACCTCGGCGATGGCGGCGAAGCCCGGGAAGGTCGCCATGTTGTCGCGCCGCGTCTCCTCCGCCAGGGCGACGATGGCGGTGCCGCCCTCGGCCGGGCTGCCCGGCGGGTTGAAGGCGACATGGCCGTCGCTGGCGCCGCTGGCCAGCAGGAACAGGTCGATGCCGCCGGCGTCGCGGATCCGCCGGTCATAGGCCTCGGGCTCGGCCGCGGCCGGGCACCACACGCTCGTCGCCGGCACCTGCCGCCGCGCCGGCAGCTTCGCGTTCAGCACGGCCCGGATCTCCTGCTCGGCGAAGCGGCGGCAGCTGTAATGCGCCCGCGGATCGCACAGCATAGGCCCGTGCGGCCCCTCGACCAGGTACTCGTCCATCATCACCAGCACCAGGCGCGACAGGTCGAACCGGGTCATCCCCGCCAGGGCGCCGAGCGCGGCATAGACCGGCGCGGCCGACCGCCCGGCCGGGCAGCCCAGCAGATAGGGCCGGCTCTCCTCCGCCGCGCGCTCGATCCCGCCCAGGATGCGCTGGGCGACGGCACGGCCCAGCGCGTCCGGCGTCGGATGGACGGTGACCGGGATGGCGATGGTGGATCGCATGGGCGGGTCCTGGCGGCCGACCGGAACCGAAGAGTGTGCCGAGCCCGGCCCCGCGGCGCAATCGCAGCCGTCCATTCAGCACTGCTGACGCTGAAAGCGATCTGATCTTTCCGTTGGCACGCTGAAATCCGCAGGTCTAGGACTGGCCGACCCGACACAGTGAGGCGCGTCATGGAATACCGTCTGCTCGGCCGCTCCGGCCTCAAGGTCTCCACCATCACCCTCGGCACCATGACCATGGGCGGGAAGGGCAATTTTGCCAAGGTCGGCAATGCCGGCGTCGACGAGGCGCGGCGGCAGGTCGATCTGTGCCTCGACGCCGGCGTCAACCTGATCGACACCGCCGATGTCTATTCGGCCGGCGGGTCGGAGGAGATCATCGGCGAGGTGCTTGGCGGCAAGCGCAAGGCGGGCGTGCTGATCGCCACCAAGGCGCGCTTTCCGATGGGCGACGGCCCGAACGACCGCGGCCTGTCGCGCCACCACCTGATCGAGGCCTGCGAGGCCAGCCTGAAGCGCCTGCGCACCGACGTCATCGACCTCTACCAGGTCCATCAATGGGACGGGCAGACCCCGCTGGAGGAGACGATCGACGCGCTCGACAGCCTCGTGCGCCAGGGCAAGGTCCGTTACATCGGCGCCTCGAACTATTCCGGCTGGCACCTGATGAAGGCGCTCGGGGTCAGCGACCGCACCCATCGCCAGCGCTTCGTCAGCCAGCAGATCCACTACACGCTGGAGGCGCGCGAGGCAGAGTACGAGCTGGTGCCGGTGTCGATCGACCAGGGGCTCGGCATCCTGGTCTGGAGCCCGCTGGCCGGCGGCCTGCTGTCCGGCAAGCACCGGCGCGGCGTGACGCCGGAGGGCACCCGCCAGCTCGCCGGCTGGGGCGAGCCGCCGATCCGCGACGAGGACCGGCTGTGGGCCATCGTCGACACGCTGGTCGGCATCGCCGAGGCGCGCGGCGTGTCCGGCGCCCAGGTGGCGCTGGCCTGGCTGCTGGGCCGGCCGGCGGTCACCTCGGTGATCATCGGCGGCCGCACCGAGGCGCAGCTGAAGGACAATCTCGGCGCCGCCGATCTGGTGCTGACGGCGGAGGAGCGGGCGAAGCTGGACAAGGTCAGTGCGCCGCCGGTGCTGTACCCCTATTGGCACCAGCTGCGCACCGCCAAGGACCGGCTCGGCCCCGCCGACCTGTCGCTGCTGGGGCCGCATCTGCCCTGAGGCGAGAGCCCGGCGGCGTCGTCAGGCCGCCGCCGGCACCGGCGCCCGCACCAGCAGCCGGTGCTGGCCCAAGAGAGCGATGGCCAGTGCCAGTGCACCCGAGGCCACCGACACCCAGAAGCCATTCTGGGCGCCGAAAGTGTCGATCACCCAGCCCGAGACCGAGGACCCGAAGGCCACGCCGATGCCGATGCCGGTCATCGCCCAGGTGATGCCCTCGGTCAGCTGCGACGGCGGCACCAGCCGCTCGATCAGCCCCATCGAGATGATGATGGTGGGGGACACGGCAGCACCGGCCAGGAACAGGACCACGGCCAGGGTCGGGATGCTGCCGACGACCAGCAGCGGCAGCGTTGTCAGCATCGCCAGGCCGATGGCCAGCACGAACTGCCCGGACAGCGGCATCCGCGGCTTGAGGGTGCCGAAGACCAGGCCGGCGATCAGCGACCCGGCGGCATAGGCGGCCAGGACCAGACTGGCCGCGGCCTTCTGGCCCTGAGCCTCGGCGAAGGCGATGGCGGTGACCTCGGCGGTGCCGAAGATCGCGCCGATCGCCACCAGGGTCAGCACGATGACGCGCAGCGACCCCAGGCGGATGACGGCGGCGCCCCGGCCGGCCTCGGCCGCGTGCACCGGCGGCTCGGTCGACCGCTGCGCCGCGAACAGCAGCGTGCCGGCGGCCAGCAGCAGGGTGGCCGCCAGCGGCCCCGCCTCCGGGAAGACGGCGACGCTGAGGCCGATCGCCAGGATCGGCCCGGTCATGTAGATCACCTCGTCGACCACGGATTCGAAGGCAAAGGCGGCATGCAGCTTCGGCGTGTCGCGGTACAACCGGGTCCAGCGCGCCCGCACCATCGCCGAAATGCTCGGCATCGCCCCGGCCAGCACGGCGGATAGGAACAGGGTCCAGTCCGGCGCGCCGGTGCGGGTGGCCACCATCAATCCGGCCAGCGCGGCGACGGTGACGGCGGTGGCGGGCAGCAGCACGCGGGCCTGGCCGTAGCGGTCGACCAGCCGCGAGACCTGCGGCGCGATCAAGGCATTGGCCAGGGCGAAGGTGGCGGACACGCCGCCGGCTAGCCAGTATTCGCCTCGGGTCTGCGACAGCATGGTGACGATGCCGAGCGTGACCATCGCCAGCGGCAGCCGGGCGATGAAGCCGGCGGCCGAGAAGGCCTTGGCGCCGGGGGCGCGGAAGATCGCGGCATAGGGATTGGTCATGGCGGCCTCCCTTGCATACGTGCCGTATGTCAATCAGATAATTGCCGATGCGCTATCTGTCAACTAGCATACGTAGCGTATGTGAGAGGAAAGGCATGGCCCACCGACCGCGCAGCGAGATGATCGCCGAGACCCGCGCCAAGCTGCTGGCGGCGGCCCGGCATGCCTTCGGCACCAAGGGCTATGCCGAGGCGTCGATGGACGACTTCACCGCCGAGGCCGGGCTGACCCGCGGCGCCCTTTATCACCATTTCGGCGACAAGAAGGGCCTGCTGCGGGCGGTGATCGCCGAGATCGACGCCGAGATGAACGTCCGGCTGCGCGAGGTCTCCGGCCGCGCCGGCACGCCCTGGCAGGCCTTCGCGGACGAATGCATCGCTTATCTCGAGATGGCGCTGGAGCCGGAGATCCGGCGCATCGTCCTGCGCGACGGGCCGTCGGTGCTCGGCGATCCCTCGACCTGGGGCAGCCAGTCCGAATGCATCGCCTTGATGGCCGGCAGCCTGCGCCGGCTGGCGGATGACGGCGTCATCGTTCCGGTCGATCCGGAGACCACGGCGCGGCTGCTCAACGGCGCGATGCTGCACGCCGCGCAATGGATCGCCAACGCCCCCGACCCGGAGGCCGCGGCGCGGCATTCGATCAAGGCTTTCGGCGCCCTGCTGTCCGGCCTGCTGCAAGACCGAGGCTCCCGCTAGGGCCTCGCGGAGACGAAGCCCCCGATCCGGTGTTGTCCCCGAAGCAACCAGCGGAGGAGGAGTCGGATGAGCGATTATCCCGTGCTGCGGCCGGAGCCGCGGATCGATGCCGACGGCACGCGCCTGCGCCAGGGCGGCTGCAGCTGCGGCGCCGTGCGCTTCACCCTGCGGGGAGAGCCGCTGAAGGTCGGCATCTGCCACTGCACCGAATGCCGCAAGGCCACCGGGGTGGTGGCGATGGACTATGCCGACTGGCCGCAAGAGGCCTTCGCCGTGACGGGCGAGTTCCGAACCTATCGCGGCCGCAGCTTCTGCCCGGTCTGCGGCTCGCGCCTGTTCCATCCATCCGAGGGCAAGGACACGGTCGAGATCCTGCTCGGCGCCCTGGATGACGCGCCGGGCGACCTGCGTCCGACCCGCGAGGGCTGGATCATCCGCCGCGAACCCTGGCTGGCGCCGGTCGCCGGCGCCGGCCAGTTCGACCGCGACCCGGCCTGACCGCTACAGCTCGACGAATACCTCGAACCCGCCATAGATCATGCGCTTGCCGTCGAAGGGCATGCCCGCCGGGGGCATCGTGAGGCGCGGGTCGGCCATCACCTTCTTCACAATCTCGTCGCGAGCGGCGCGGGACTCGTAGACGATCCAGGCGAAGATCACCACCTCGTCCTCCTTCGCCTGCACAGCGCGTGGGAAGGAGGTCAGTTCGCCGTAGGGCACGTCGTCGCCGGTGCATTCGACATAGGCCAGCGCGCCGTGCTCCTTCCACACCGTGCCGCCCAGCCGTGCCATCGCCTTGTACTCCTCCAGCCTGGCCTTCGGCACCGCCAGCACGAATCCGTCTGCATAGGACATCCCGCGTCTCCTCTGTTGGCTGCGATCGACCATAGGACGAGCGGGCCGACGCCAGGCCGACAGGGACGGGATATTTATCCGGCCCCAGGCCGCACATGGCGGAACCGGCCTTTTCCGCGTCTCGATACACGCCATCGTTTCCGGCCACGGATTGTCGTGCACGAACTGGAACTCCCGCGCCGGCTTCGGATCGCTCCATCAGCGACCGCCTTGTTTGCCGCGACGCAACGCCGCTGCCGCAACCTGCCGCCGAGGCTCATATAAGCGGAGCGCACCGCTATCGCGTTCCCCTGACCTTCTCGATGTCATTATGATAACAGGGGAGTCGGCCTTGGACCCGCTGGGAGACCTCATGCCCTGGATCGCCGCCTGCAGCGTCGCCGGACTGTTCGGCCTCATGCTGGTCGAGCGCCTGCTGCCGATCCTGCCCTCCTACGGCCTGCTGGTCGCGGTCGGGGTGGCAGTCGGCGAGGGCTACTGGTCGCTGCCGCTGGCCCTGGCGATGACCGTGATCGGCGGCATCGCCGGCTGCGCCCTGTTCTACGGGCTGGGCTGGGGCCTGGGCGAGGCGCGGGCCGGGGCGCTGCTGCGCCGCACCGCTGGCTTCTTCGGCATGGGGCCGGCGCGGGTCGACCGCTGCATCGCCTGGCTGCGCGACCGCGGGGCGATCTTCGCGCTGCTGGCGCAGCTGGTCCCGACCGTGCGGCTGGTGGTGCCCGGCGTCGCCGGGCTGCTGCGGGCCCGCCCCGTGATGTTCTTCACTGCGACCGCCCTCGGGATCGGGTTGTGGAACGGGCTGTTCATCGGCACCGGCTATGCCGCCGCGTCGCTGATCGAACCGAACCCGAACGCATCCTCGATCGCGCTGATGGTGCTGGTCGCGCTGGTGTCTCTGGAGCTGATGGGCACGATGATGTGGCGTAGCTTTTCCCGCCGGCGGCAGGTTGCCGTCTCCTCCGCCGGCGCCCCGCCGGTCCTGATGTCGGGCGCCGCGATGTCGCCGCGGCCGGCGACCGGTCCCTCGCGCCGGCAGGATGCGGCCGATGACTTCGCCTTCTTCCGCGCCTGGCTGAAGGCGCCGCTGCGGGTGGCCGCGGTGGTGCCCTCAGGGCGGGCCCTGGCCGCCGCGATGACCGCCGAGATCGGGCCGGAGACCGGGCCGGTGATCGAGCTCGGGCCCGGCACCGGCGTCTTCACCCGGGCGCTGCTCGGCCGCGGCGTGCCGGAATCGCGGCTGGCGCTGGTCGAGGCCGGGCCGGATTTCGCGGCGCTGCTGCGCCAGCGCTTCCCGGCGGCGCAGGTGCTGTGCATGGACGCCGCCCGGCTGGGCGCCGCCGATCCGTTCGACGGCGAGAAAGTCGGCGCCGTGGTCAGCGGCCTGCCGGTGCTGTCGATGCCGGCCAAGACGGTGATCGGCATCCTCGACGGCGCCTTCCGGCATCTGCGGCCGGACGGGGCCTTCTACCAGTTCACCTACGGGCCGCGCTGCCCGATCCCCCGCGCCATCCTGGACCGGCTCGGCCTGAAGGCGGTGAAGACCGGCCGGGCGGTGGCGAATGTCCCGCCGGCCTCGGTGTACCGCATCACCCGCCGCTGGCCCCGCCCGCCGGCTTAGGGGCGGCCGCCACCATCGCATCCCACGCCGCCATGGCGTGGTCGATGATGGCGTGCATCTCGCGGCGGCCGGTGCCGTCGCGGGCCTTGATCGACAGGCCGGCCAGAACGGTCGAATAGAAGCCGGCCACCGGTCCCAGATCGACGCCCGACGGAAGCTCGCCGGCGGCCGCGCCTTGTTCCAGCCGGCGCAGGATCATGCCGCAGGATTCCTGGTGCAGGTCCAGCAGATGGGCGCGCACGCCCTCATGCTCCTGCGCCGTGTTGATGGCGCCGAGGATGACGAAGCAGCCATTCGGCAGGCTAGGGTCGGTGAAGGCGTCGGCATTGTCGCGCAGCATCGCCTCGATCGCACCGCGCGCCGTCCGCTCGCAGTCCAGCGCCCGGCGCGTGGCCGAGCCGTCGGTGGCGCGGTACAGCGCGACGGCCTCACGGAACAGTGCCTCCTTGCTGCCGAAGGCGGCGTACAGGCTGGGCGCTGCGATGCCCATCGCTGCGGTCAGATCGGCCATCGACACGCCCTCATAGCCGTGCCGCCAGAACAGCTCCATCGCCCGCCGCAGGGCCACGTGCCGGTCGAAACCGCGGGGTCGGCCGCGCTCCGCCATCTCCGTTCCTTTCTTTAACGATCCATAAATAATTCGCTTGACCTCGGAATGCAACTGCGCCAGCTATTTATTTATCGATCATTAAAAATATGGGACGTCCCATGACTGCACGCGCCATCCCCGACGACACCGCCAACGGCGCCTGGGTGCTGGGCGCCGTCTGCCTGGCCGGGCTGATGATGCCGCTCAGCTTCACCGGCCCGGCGGTGGCGCTGCCGGCAATCGGGCGCGAGCTCGGTGGCAGCCCGGTGGCCCTGGCCTGGGTGGTGAACGCCTTCGTGATCAGCTTCGGCAGCTTCGTCATGGCCGCCGGCGCCCTGGCCGACCAACTCGGCCGCAAGCGCATGTTCGGCATCGGCGTCGCCGGCTTCGCCCTGCTGTCGCTGGTGCTGGGCTTCGCCCCGACGGTGGTGGCGCTGGACCTGCTGCGCGGCACCCAGGGCATCGCCGCTTCGATTGCCATGGCCGGCGGCGCCGCCTCGCTGGCGCAGGAGTTCGAAGGCTCGGCCCGCACCCGCGCCTTCAGCCTGCTCGGCACCAGCTTCGGCATCGGCCTGGCCTTCGGCCCGATCCTGGCCGGCGTGCTGGTCGAAACGCTGGGCTGGCGCGCCATCTTCCTGACCGGTACCGCGATCGGTGTTCTGGTGCTGGTGTTCGGCTTGCCGCGGATGCGGGAATCGCGCGACCCCGGCGCCACCGGCGTCGACTGGCCGGGGCTGTTCAGCTTCACCGCCGCCCTCGGCCTTCTGACCTTCGGCATCATGCAGGGGCCGCAGGACGGCTGGGGCAGCCCAACGGTGCTGGGCCTGCTGCTCGGCGCCGCGGCGATGCTGGCCGCGTTCGTCGCGGTCGAGACCCGGGTGCAGCGGCCGATGCTGGACCTGTCGCTGTTCCGCTACCCGCGCTTTGTCGGGGCGCAGTTCCTGCCGATCGCGACGGCGGTCTGCTTCGTCGTACCGCTGGTGCTGCTGCCGGTGCGTTTCATCGGCGCCGAGGGGATGAGCGAGATCGAGGCCGGTGGCCTGATGATTGCGCTGTCGGTGCCGATGGCGGTGGTGCCGTTCCTGGCCGGGATGCTGGCCCGCCGGATCCCGGCGGCGGTGCTGTCGGCGGTCGGGCTGGTGATCGCCGCGCTCGGCCTCGGCTGGCTCGCCGCCGTCCCGGTCGGTGCCGGGGTCGCGACCCTGGCCCTGCCGATGCTGGTGGTCGGCATCGGCACCGGCCTGCCCTGGGGTCTGATGGACGACCTGTCGGTCAGCGTCGTGCCGCGCGAGCGCGCCGGCATGGCCACCGGCATCTTCTCGACCATGCGGGTGGCGGGGGAAGCGGTGGCGATCGCTGCCGCCGGCGCCCTGGTGGTGGCGCTCGGCCAGTCCGGCCTGCGCGGGTCCGCCGGCAACGAGGCCGGGGTGGCCGACGCGGTCAACGCCCTGGCCGGCGGTGACATGGGCCGGGCCGAGGCGCTGCTGCCCGGCCTTGGCCGTGCGGCGCTGGCCCAGGCCTATGGCGCCGCCTTCCAGGCGATGCTGGGCGTGCTGGTCGCCGCCACCCTGGCAGCGGCTCTGGTCGCCTACGCCCTGCTGCGGCGGCGGGAGGTGGTGCTCAAGCCGGCCGAGGCTTGCGAGGTTCGATAGCGGACTTTTTGCGTTGCCTCTCCCGCTTGGCGGGAGAGGTCGGGCTCGCGCAGCGAGACCGGGTGAGGGCGGGCACGGCCTCGACAAAGAACCCTCACCCGGAGCCGCTTTGCGTCTCCGACCTCTCCCGCAAGCGGGAGAGGTAAAGCGGTCGATTCGGCGGCTTACGACGCGTCCGGGATCAGCTTGGCACGCAGCGACCGGCGCGCCTCGTGGTCCAGCCGCTGCAGCGCCTCGCGGATCTGCTGGGTGATGGCGCCGGCCTCGGCATCGGGATTGCGGAAATAAGCCTGCGCCTCGGCGATCATGATCGGCAGCGCGGCGGCGGCGGCCTTGGCGGCAGCGGCCGGCGAGGACGCCTTCGCCGCCATGCCGCGGATGCTGGTGGCCAGCTCGGCGGCCGAATTCTTCCAGCCGGCAGGGCCGGTGTCGGACAGATCGGTCGCCGCCTCTTCGACGATCTGGTCGATCAGCACACCGGAATCGCGCGCCCCGGACCAGGAGGCGGCAAGGCGCCCATCTCGGTCGCGCACCTCGGTCCAGCGGAAGGTCTGGCGTTCCTCGTCGGTCAGGATGCGTTCGACCCGCGCGAACATGCCGGTCACCGGCCGGGTCCAGCCCGCCGGCAGCGCCGCCAGCTGTTCCCGCACCCTGGCATCCACGCGTGCGCCGCAACTCTTCAGCATCTGCTTCAGCCGCTGGGGGGCCCGCTGCTTCATCGCCATCTCTCCTCGCTCTCCCTCTCTGCACGCCCCGCCGCATTGCTCCCATGGTTTCGGGACGCCACGACCTTCGGTGTTTTAATCAAATGGGCTTCGCCCAGCAGAATCAAGTCACAGCATGTCGCTGATGGCGAGTCATTCCTTCGGTCAAAACGGAGACCCGCGGAAACCTTGGAGCGGGCGGAACGCACTGCCATGTTTGCCCAACTGATATTTTAGTATACGTTGCATATCAGAAGCATGGGGAGGGCGCGGATGCGTGGTGCGGCGGCGGAGGACGGACCGGCAGGACGGCGGCGGATGCCGCGCTCGCCGCGGCTCGACGCGCTGTCGCAGGGGCAGCCGACCACCGCCTCGGCCCTGATTCGGCGGGCGCTGCGCGGCGACATCGTCGCCCTGCGCCTGAAGCCCGGCGCGCCGCTGATCGAGAAGGAGATCGCCGAGCGTTACGGCGTCAGCCGCACCCCGGTGCGCGAGGCCGTGCTGCGCCTGGCCGATGAGGGGCTGGTCGACATCTTCCCGCAGTCGGGCACCTTCGTGTCGCGCATCCCGGTGCACGCTTTGCCCGAGGCGATCATCATCCGCAAATCGCTGGAGGAGACGACGGCGCGGATGGCGGCCGAGCGGGCCAGGGCCAGCCAGGTCGCGGCCCTGCGCGCGGTGATGGAGCGGCTGCGCGAGATGGAGGCGGCGGGCGACCGCGAGGGCTTCCACCAGGCCGACGAGGCGTTCCATGCCGGCATCGCCGACGCCGCCGGCCATCCCGGCATCTGGTCGCTGGTGCAGCAGGTCAAGCTGCAGGTCGACCGGTACCGCCGCCTGACCCTGCCCGAGGAAGGGCGGCTGGCGCGCATCATCGCCGAGCACGGCACCGTCCTCGACGGCATCGAGGCGCATGACCCGGACCGCGCCGCGGCGGCGATGGGGGCGCATCTCGGGGCGCTGCTGGCCGATATCGGCGGCATAAAGAACCACAATCCGGACTATTTCGTCGACGCGCCGCCGCCCGGCTACTGAGCGGCGTCAGGACAAGCGAGAGCAGGGGAGGGGGCGTAGGCCCGATGCGGTACCAGTTCGATTTCGACAGCCTGCGCGACTACTGGCCGGCCTTCCTGCACGGCGCGCTGATGACGTTGCAGATGACGGCGGTGGCGACCGTGTTGGGCCTCGCCATCGGCGTGGTCCTGGCGATCGGCCGGCGTGGCCGGTCGCGTTGGATCGCCGGGCTGTGCGGCGCCTATGTCGAGATCGTCCGCAACACCCCGTACCTGATCCAGATCTTCTTCCTGTTCTTCGGCCTGTCCAGCATTGGCCTCAGGCTGCCGATCTTCGCCGCCGCGGTGCTGACCATGGTGATCAATGTCGGCGCCTATACGGCCGAGATCGTGCGCGCCGGCATGGACACGGTGCCGCCCGGCCAGGTCGAGGCGGCCCAGGCGCTGGGCCTGTCGACGCCGCAGATCTACTGGGACGTGATCCTGCGCCCGGCACTGGAGCGGGTGTATCCGGCGCTGACCAGCCAGTTCGTGCTGATGATGCTGTCCTCCTCCGTCACCTCGCAGATCTCGGCGGAGGAGCTGACGGCGATCGCCAACAACATCCAGTCCGACACCTTCCGGCCGTTCGAGACCTACATCGTCGTGGCGCTGCTGTACCTGGCCATGGCGCTGCTGCTGAAGCTCGGCTTCCACCTGTTCGGCCAGGCGATCTTCCCGCGCCGGCGCCGGCTCGGCACCCCGCTCTGAGGAGGCCGGCATGGGCGGCACCTTCACCGTCAATCACCTGGTCTATCTGCTGCAGGGCACGGCCTGGACCGTGGTGCTGTCGCTGCTGGCCTTCGCCCTCGGCAGCGTCGCCGGCTTCGGAATCATGCTGCTGCGGATTTCCCGCGGCCGGTTCCTGCGCCGCGCCGCCTTCGTCTACGTCCAGATCGTCCAGGGCACGCCGCTGCTGATCCTGCTGTTCCTGGTCTATTTCGGCCTCGGCATCATCGGCATCGAGGTGCCGCCGCTGCTCGCCGCCGGCGTGTCGCTGATGATCTATTGCAGCGCCTTCCTCGGCGAGATCTGGCGCGGCTGCGTCGAGGCGGTGCCGAAGACCCAGAGCGAGGCGGCCGAATGCCTGGCGCTGAACCGCTGGCAGGTGCTGACCGACGTCATCCTGCCCCAGGCGGCGCGCATCGCCACGGCGCCGACCGTGGGCTTCCTGGTGCAGGTGCTGAAGAGCACCTCGCTGGCCTCCGTGGTCGGCTTCATCGAGCTGACCCGCGCCGCCCAGGTCATCAACAACTCCCTGTTCCAGCCATTCCTCGTCTTCGGCATCGCCGGGCTGATCTACTTCGCCCTCTGCTACCCGCTGTCGCGCTGGAGCCGTTCCCTCGAAAGGAAGCTGAATGTCGGCCGTCGTCACGCTGCGTGATGTGCACAAGCGCTTCGGCGAGCTCGAGGTGCTCAAGGGCGTGTCCTTCGAGGTCGAGAAGGGCGAGGTCGTCGCCGTGATCGGCCGCAGCGGCTCGGGCAAGAGCACGGCGCTGCGCTGCGTCAACCGGCTGGAGACGATCCAGTCGGGCCACATCGAGGTCTGCGGCCACAAGGTCGACGCGGCCGACCTGAACCTGCGCGCGCTGCGCCAGGACGTCGGCATGGTGTTCCAGAGCTACAACCTGTTCCCGCATCTGACGGTGGAGCAGAACATTACCCTGGCGCCGCGGCGTGTGCGCCGGATGCACGGCGCCGAGGTCCGCGACCTGGCGCGGGGCGCGCTCGACCGCGTCGGCCTGGCCGACAAGATCGACGCCTATCCCGAGCAGCTGTCGGGCGGCCAGCAGCAGCGTGTGGCGATCGCCCGGTCGCTGGCGATGAACCCGAAGGTGATGCTGTTCGACGAGGTCACCTCGGCGCTCGACCCGCATCTGACGGGCGAGGTGCTGAGGGTGATGGAGGGTCTGGCCCGCGGCGGCATGACCATGCTGGTGGTGACGCATGAGATGGCGTTCGCCCGCCGCGTCGCCGACCGGATCGTCTTCATGCATCTGGGCAAGGTCTGGGAGACGGGAGCCGGCGAGATGCTGGCGGCCCCGCAGACGCAGGAGCTCCGCGACTTCCTGTCCAACGGGCTGTGACACGGAACGGCAGCCGGTCCTGCCGCAATCAAGGGTGGAGGAACGTTATGAGGGTGACAGGTTTGCTGAAGCTCGCCGCCACGGCGGCGGTGCTGTGGGTCGCGGCCGCGCCGGTGGCGCAGGCGGAATCGCTGGACGACATCCAGTCGACGAAGAAGGTGCGCATCGCCGTGGCCATGGGCGTGCCGCTGTTCGCCTTCGTCGACGACAAGCTGCAGCCCACCGGCTCGGACGTCGAGACCGCGAAGATGATCGCCAAGGATCTGGGCGCCGAGCTCGAGCTGGTACAGATCACCAACGCCGCCCGGGTGCCGACGATCCAGACCGGGAAGGCCGACCTGCTGGTCGCCGACCTGGCGATCACCGAGGAGCGGAAGAAGGCGGTCGACTTCACCATCCCCTACGCCACGCTGAACATCGAGGTCGCGGCCCCGGCGGGCGTCGCGGTCAAGGATTATGCCGACCTGGCCGGCAAGCGCATCGGCGTGACCCGGGCCACGGTCAACGACACGCTGGTGACCAGGAACGCCAAGGAGGCGGAGATCGTCCGCTTCGAGGACGATGCGACGCTGATCACGGCCGCGGTCTCGGGCCAGGTCGACATCGTCTCGACCCAGAGCGCGGTGGTGGCGGAGATGAACAAGGGCCGGTCGGACAAGCTGGAGACCAAGTTCGTGCAGCAGGAGCTGAACCTCGGCATCGCCCTGCCGAAGGGCGAGCCGAAGCTGAAGGCCTGGCTGGACGACTGGATCAAGGCGCATTTCGCCGATGGCAGCCTGAACGCCACCTTCAAGAAATTCCACGACCGCGACCTGCCGGCGGATTTGATCACCCGCTGATGGAAGACGGGGCGGGGCCGCTGCCTCAGCGGTCCCGCCGCGGCCGGCGGTCCCGCTCGCGCTCGATCTCGGAGTTCAGCTCGGCGCCGATCAGGAAGATCACCGTCGACAGCCAGATCCAGGTCAGGAAGCCGATCACGGCGCCCAGCGAGCCGTAGGTCGCGCCGTAATTGGCGAAGCGGGCGACGTACCAGGAGAACAGCATCGACCCGCCGAGCCAGATGGTGGCGGCGATGATGCCGCCCCAGTTCAGCCAGTGTTCGCGCCGGCCGCCGGGGCCGTAGCGGTAGACCAGGGTCAGCGCCGCGATCGTCGCCAGGTACAGCGCCGGCCAGCGCAGCAGCCAGACCAGCGTGCCGGCGGCCGAGCCGAGGCCGACGAGGTTCAGCACGATCGGCACCGCCACCACGACGGTCAGGGCCAGCGCGGCGAAGACGATGGCGCAGACAGTGAACAGCAGCGACACCATGTTGAGGCGCACGAAGCCGCGCCGCTCCTCCTCGTCATAGGCCACGTTCAGGGCGTCGAACATCGCCTTGACCCCGGCATTGGCGCTCCACACCGAGATGGCGAGGCCGGCGAAGAAGGCCAGGCCCAGGCTCTTCGGCGGCTGGCTGGCGATGCGCTGCATCTGCCCGGCGATCAGCTCCAGGCTGCCGGCCGGCAGGATCAGGGCGAGGTCCTCGATGTTCTGCTGCACGGTCGAGACGTCGGCGACCAGCCCGTACAGCGAGACGAACACGCCGATCGCCGGGAACAGCGCCAGCAGGGTGTAGTAGGCGACGCCGGCGGCCAGCGCGAACACCCGGTCCTCGCCGATCTCGCCCCACACCCGCCACAGCACGATGCCGCTGCGGCGCGCCCTGCGCTTCCACCGGCGTTCCGTCGTCCTGGTCTCCGCCGTCATGCCGATTCGGCGCCTCCGTTCCACCCCGCCGACCATAAGTGTTGGCGGCCATGACGGAAATCCGGTTGACGCCGCGATTTCGGCTGCGACCATCTGGACCCGCCGCGCCCGCGACCGACCAGGAGACCTGCCGTGCCCCGTCTGAGCCCGTCCTCCAGCCATTACGGCGCCGTCATGGCCGTCGTCGAAGGCGACAAGATGGTCGGCATCCAGCCCTATGCCAGCGACATCGACCCGTCGCCGATCATCAACTCGCTGCCCGGCATGGTGCATGGCAACCTGCGCATCCCGCAGCCGATGATCCGGGCCGGCTGGCTGGCCGACCGGCACCGCAGCGACGGCAGCCGCCGCGGCGCCGACGCCTTCGTGCCGGTGTCGTGGGAGACGGCGCTGGAGCTGGTGGCGGGCGAGCTCGAGCGGGTGCGGACCGAGCACGGCGCCGAATCCATCTATGGCGGCAGCTACGGCTGGGGCAGCGCCGGCCGGCTGCACAACGCGCCGACCCTGCTGCGCCGCATGCTGGGCTTCACCGGCGGCTACACTGCCTCGGTCAACAACTACAGCTTCGGCGCCGCCCTGCCGCTGATGCCGCATATCATCGGCGACTTCAACCGCGTGCTGGTCGAGACCACCGACTGGCGCAGCATCGCCAGCGACGGCCGCCTGGTGGTGGCCTTCGGCGGCATGCCGCCGCGCAACAGCCAGATCGCCTCTGGCGGCACCGGCAGGCACCAGCAGCGCGACTGGAACCGCCGCAGCCGCGAGGCCGGGGTGCAGTTCGTCTATATCGGCCCGGTGCGCGACGACATGGCGGAAGAGGCCGGGGCCGAATGGCTGGCGCCGCGGCCGAACACCGACACCGCGATCATGCTGGGCCTGGCCCACACGCTGGTGGCCGAAGGGCTGTACGACCGCGGCTTCGTCGACCGCTGCACCACCGGCTTCGACCGCTTCCTGCCCTACCTCATGGGCCAGTCCGACGGCACCGCGAAGGACGCCGACTGGGCGGCCGCGATCTCCGGCCTGTCCGCCGACACCATCCGCGGCCTGGCGCGGCGCATGGCGTCGCAGCGCACGCTGATCAGCCTCAGCTGGTCGCTGCAGCGCTCCGACCATGGCGAGCAGCCCTATTGGATGGGCACGGTGCTGGCGGCGATGCTGGGCCAGATCGGACTGCCCGGCGGCGGCATCGGCTACGGCTACGGCGCCGAGGCCAATGTCGGCTCGGCCAGCGACGGCCGCAGCCGCGCCCGCATCATCCCGGGGCCGAACCCGACCGGCCGCTACATTCCGGTCGCCCGCATCTCCGACCTGCTGCTGCGGCCGGGCGAGACCGACGACTACAACGGCCACAAGATCACCTATCCGGACACCAAGCTGGTCTACTGGGCCGGCGGCAACCCGTTCCACCACCACCAGGACCTCAACCGCCTGCTGCGCGCCTGGGCGAAGCCGGAGACGGTGATCGTGCAGGAGCCGTGGTGGACCCCGGTGGCCCGCCGCGCCGACATCGTGCTGCCGGCCACCACCACCTTCGAGCGCAACGACATCGGCGGCGCCGCCCGCGACCCCTACATCCTGGCCATGCCGCAGGCGATCCCGCCGGTCGGCCAGGCGCGCAGCGACTTCGACATCCTGACCGAGCTGTCGGACCGGGCCGGCGCCGCCCAGGCCTTCACCGAGGGCCGCGACGAGATGGGCTGGGTCCAGTCCTTCTACGAGACCGACCGCCGCACCGCCGCCGAGGCGGGGATCGAACTGCCCGGCTTCCAGGAGTTCTGGGAGATCGGCCATGTCGAGCTGCCGCTGTCGGACAAGCCGAAGATCCTGCTGCAGGCCTTCCGCGCCGACCCGGTGGCCAACAAGCTGCCGACGCCGAGCGGCCGGATCGAGATCTTCTCCGACCGCATCGCCGGCTTCGGCTATGACGACTGCCCCGGCCACCCGACCTGGTTCGAGCCGGCGGAGTGGCTCGGCTCGCCGGAGACCGAGCGCTTCCCGCTGCACCTGATCTCGAACCAGCCGAAGACCCGGCTGCACAGCCAGCTCGACGCCGGCGTGACCAGCCGCAGCGAGAAGGTGGCGGACCGCGAGCCGGTGTGGATCCACCCGGCCGACGCCGCCGCCCGCGGCATCCAGGACGGCGACGTGGTGCGGCTGTTCAACGACCGCGGCGCCTGCCTGGCCGGGGCGCTGGTGACCGACCGGGTGATGCCGGGCGTGATCCAGCTTGCCACCGGCGCCTGGTACGACCCGGAGGTGCCGGGCCAGGTCGGGGCGATGTGCAAGCACGGCAACCCGAACGTCCTGACCCGCGACCAGGGCACCTCGCGGCTGGGGCAGGGGCCCAGCGCCCACACCTGCCTGGTCGAGATCGCCAGGCTCGAAGGCCCGGCCCCCCGCGTCACCGCCTTCGACCCGCCGGTGATCCTCGACCCACGGGCCGAGGCGGCGGAGTAGGGGCCTCCAGAGCCTGGTTTCGTGTTGCCTCTCCCGCCTGGCGGGAGAGGTCGGGCTCGCGCAGCGAGACCGGGTGAGGGCTGGCCCGGGCCTCGACAAAACTCCCCTCACCCGGAGCCGCTTCGCGTCTCCGACCTCTCCCGCAAGCGGGAGAGGCAACAGAATGGTTYGGACAGCGGAGGCAGGCATGACACGGGACGCGGCGATCGCCGGGGCGGCGCGCTATTTCGACGAGGGCGGCTTCAAGGCCGATCTCGACCGCCGCATCGGCATCCGCACCGAGAGCCAGGCGGCCGACCGCGGGCCGCTGCTGGACTACCTGCAGCGCGAGATCGGGCCCAGCCTGGCCCGGCTCGGCTTCGAGCTGCATCTCGTCCCCAACCCGGCGGCGCCCGACGCGCCGGCGCTGATCGCCCGGCGGCAGGAGGGCGACGGCCTGCCCGGCGTGCTGTGCTACGGCCATGGCGACGTGGTGTTGGGCGAGCCGGCGCGCTGGCGGGCCGGGCTGGACCCGTGGCGGATCACGGTCGAGGGCGACCGCTGGTACGGCCGCGGCACCGCCGACAACAAGGGCCAGCATTCGATCAACATCGCCGCTATCGAGCAGGTGCTGCAGGCGCGCGGCGGCCAGCTGGGCTTCAACATGGCCTTCCTGGTCGAGACCAGCGAGGAGATCGGCTCGCCCGGCCTGGACGAGATCTGCGCCGCGAACCGCGACCTGCTGGCCGCCGATGTGCTGATCGCCTCGGACGGTCCGCGGCTCGACGCCGCCCGGCCGATGATCGCGCTCGGCACCCGCGGCGTGATCAATTTCGACCTGCGCCTGACCCTGCGTGAGGGCAGCCACCATTCCGGCAATTGGGGCGGGCTGCTGCCCAACCCCGCCACCATCCTGGCCAATGCCGTCGCCGCGCTGGTCGACGCCCGCGGTGCCATCCGCGTGCCCGGGCTGCGGCCGCCGCCGGTGCCGGACTCGGTGCGCCGGGCCCTGGCCGATGTCGCCATCGCTCGCGACGCCGAGGGCGCATCTTTGGCCGAGGGCTGGGGCGAGCCGGGGCTTACCCCGGCCGAGCGGGTGTTCGGCTGGAACGCGCTGGAGGTGCTGGCCTTCACCGCCGGCAGGCCGGACGCGCCGCAGAACGCGATCCCGCCCTCGGCCCGGGTTCATTGCCAGCTGCGCTTCGTCGTCGGCACCGATGTCTCGGACCTGCCCGGCACGGTCGGTGCGCATCTCGAATCACAAGGCTTCCACGGCATCGAGGTCAGCGAATCCGGCACGCCGATGCTGGCGACGCGGCTCGACCCCGACGACCCCTGGGCACGCTGGGCCGCCGCCTCGATCGCCGCCACCACCGGCGCCGCGCCGATGGTGCTCCCGAATGTCGGCGGGTCGCTGTCGAACGAGGTCTTCGCCGGCACGCTGGGTCTGGCGACGGTCTGGGTGCCGCACTCCTATGGCGGCTGCCGCCAGCACGGGCCCGACGAGCACCTGCTGGCCCCGCTCGCCCGCGAAGGCCTGCAGATGATGACCGGACTGTTCTGGGACATGGGTGAGGCCGGCGCTCCCCGGTAGCCTATGCCTTCGGCGACCTCGGCAGCAGGAACCGGTCCACCGCTTGCGCGAAGCCCTCGGCGTCGTTGCCGGCGGTGACGAGATGCGCCAGCGCCTTGACCTCGTCGATGGCGTTGCCCATGGCGATCGACAGGCCGGCGGCCCTGAACATCGGCACGTCGTTGGCGGCGTCGCCGATCACCGCCACTGCGGCCGGGTCCACCCCCGCCGCCGCGGCGATGCGGCCGACCGCGTGGCCCTTGTCGGCCTCGGGGTGGTTGATGTCGAGGTAGTAGCGCTGCGACCGGGCGGCGATGGCGCTGCCGCCGAGCACGCCGCGCAGCTCGGCCTCGCAGCGCGCCAGCCCCTCGAAGTCACCGGAGGCGCCGACGATCTTGCCGGCGCGCGCCAGATAGGGGTCGAGATCGGCGACGATGGTCGGCTCGAACCCCACCGTGCGCCGCTCCAGCGGCACATACTCCCCGTCCGGATCGGTCGCGATCCACTGGTTATCGGCGAACACCCAGACATCGGCGCCGAAGCGGCGCAGCGTCTCCAGCGCGATCCGCGCCGCCGGCTCCGGCACCGTCAGCGCCGACACCACGCTCCCATCCGGCCGGAAGATGGTGCCGCCGTTGAAGCCGCCCAGCGGCAGGGCCAGGCCGAGCTGCCCGATCAGCCCCGACAGGCCGCGCGGTGGCCGGCTGGAGACGATCGAGAAGCCGATGCCGGCCTCGCCCAGCCGGCGCACCGCCGCCACCGATGCCGGCGTCACCACCTTGTCCGGGTCGGCCAGCGTGCCGTCGACATCGGAGATCAGCAGGGCGATGCGCCCGGCCAGGGCGGCGGGAGTGGGCGCGCCGCCCGGCGTCACGCCAGCGGCAGCCATGCGTACCCGTCCCGGGCCAGCAGCTCGTCGGCGCAGGCCGGGCCGTCGCTGCCGGCCGGGTACAGGTCCGGCGGATCCGTCAGCCCGGCCCAGAGGGTCTGGATCGGTTGCACCTCGAACCAGCCAGCCTCGATGTTGTCGGCGCGCTGGAACAGGGTCGGGTCGCCGGTCAGGCAGTCATAGATCAGCGTCTCGTAGCCGGTCTGCGGCTCGGCCTTGAAGTGCTCGGCGTAGCGGAAATCCATCTCGACCTGGCCCAGCCGCATCTCCCGCCCCGGCACCTTGGCGGCGAAGCGCAGCGAGATGCCCTCATCCGGCTGGATGCGGATCACCAGCAGGTTCGGCGTCGGCGTGCCGGCCGTGTCGCGGAACAGCACCGCCGGCGCCTTCTTGAACTGGATCGCGATCTCGGTCCGCCGCACCGCCAGCGACTTGCCGGTGCGCAGGTAGAACGGCACGCCGGACCAGCGCCAGTTGTCGATCGCCAGCTTCATCGCCACGAAGGTCTCGGTGCGGCTGTCCGGCGCCACGTCCGGCTCCTGCCGATAGGCGGCGCGGGGCTTGCCCAGCACCATGCCGGCATCGTACTGGCCGCGCACCACCACCTCGGCCGCCTCCTCGGGCGTCAGGTCGCGCACCGCCTCGACCACCTTGGCCTTCTCGGTGCGCACGGCATCGGCGTCGAAGGAGTTTGGCGCCTCCATCGCGGTCATGGCCAAGAGCTGGAACAGGTGGTTCGGCACCATGTCGCGCAGCGCCCCGGTGGCGTCGTAGAAGCGGCCGCGCCGTTCCACCCCCACCGTCTCGGCCGCGGTGATCTGCACGCACTCGATATGGTCCCGGTTCCAGATCGGCTCGAAGATGCCGTTGCCGAACCGGAAGGCCATGATGTTCTGGACCGTCTCCTTCCCGAGATAATGGTCGATCCGGTAGATCTGCTTCTCGGTGGCGACCGCCAGCAGCTTGGCGTTGAGGTCGCGGGCGGAGGCCAGGTCGGTGCCGAACGGCTTCTCCACCACCACGCGGCGGAAGCCGGTGTCGCTCTCCTCCAGCAGGCCGGCGGCCGACAGTGCGGAGGCGATCGGGGCGAAGAAGCGCGGCGCCACCGCCAGGTAGAACACGGCGTTGGACCGGCCGGTCGCCCGCTCCCGCTGGGCCAGATGCGCCGCCAGCCCCTCATAGGTCGACGGGTCGGCGAAGTCTCCGGTCAGGTAGTGGATATTGGCGGCCAGGCGGGCCCAGGCGGCCTCGTCGATGCCGTTCTGCGCGTCGGTGCCCAGCGTGTGCAGGGCCTCGCCCAGCGTCTTGCGGAAGCCCTCGTCATTGGTCTCGACCCGGTCGACGCCAAGGATCTCGAAGCCGGTATCCAGCAGGCCCTCGCGCTCCAGATGGTACAAGGCGGGGGTCAGCAGGCGCCCGGTGAGATCCCCCGAGGCGCCGAAGATGACGAAGCTGCAGGGGCGCGCGGCCGGGGTGCCAGCCGGCTTCGCGGGGGAGGGGGAGATCAGCGCGGCCATGGCTCAGCCGCCCGCCGGCCGCTCGATATGGCCGCCGAACTTGTTGCGCATCGCCGACAGCAGCTTCTCGCCGAAGGTGTGCTCCTGGCGCGACCGGAACCGGGCATACAGCGCGGTCGACAGCACGTCGACCGGCACCGCCTCCTCCAGCGCCGCCATGATGGTCCAGCGGCCCTCGCCGGAATCGGCGACCGAGCCGGTGTAGTTCGACAGCGACTCGTTCTCGGCCAAGGCGATGGCGCTGAGGTCGAGCAGCCAGGAGGAGACGACGCTGCCGCGGCGCCACACCTCGGCGATGTCGGCGACGTCCAGGCTGTAGCGCTCGGCCTCCGGCAGCTCGGTCGAATCCTTGTTCTTCAGGATGTCGAAGCCCTCGGCATAGGCCTGCATCAGCCCGTATTCGATGCCGTTATGCACCATCTTGACGAAGTGCCCGGCGCCGGCCGGCCCGGCATGGATGTAGCCCTTCTCGGCCCGCGGGTCGCGGCCGTCGCGGCCCGGCGTGCGCTCGATCGTGCCCAGGCCGGGCGCCAGCGCCGCAAAGATCGGGTCGAGCTGGTCGACCGCGGCCTTGGTGCCGCCGATCATCATGCAGTAGCCGCGCTCCAGCCCCCAGACGCCGCCGGAGGTGCCGACGTCGACATAGTGCAGGTCCTTCGGCTCCAGCGTCGCGGCGCGGCGGATGTCGTCCTTGTAGAAGCTGTTGCCGCCGTCGATGATGATGTCGCCGGGGCTCATCAAGCCGGCCAGCGCCGTCACCGTGTCCTCGGTCGGCGCCCCGGCGGGCAGCATCACCCAGACCGCGCGCGGCGCCGTCAGCCCGGCCACCAGGCCGGCCAGATCCGCCGCCGGCTTCGCCCCGTCCGCGGCCAGCGCCTTGATCGCTTCGGCGCTGCGGTCATAGACGACGCATTCATGGCCGGCGCGCATCAGCCGGCGCGCGATGTTGCCGCCCATGCGGCCGAGTCCGATCACCCCGAGCTGCATTCCGTCGATCCTCTCGTTTCCTTCCGGTGCGCTGATGGTAGCGTACCAGCGCGTGATGACGCCGATGGTGCGCCCGGACCGCGCCGGTTTCGAGTCTGAATGACGGGGGATGCGGCGATCGGGCGCCGCGGGAGGAGATGCCATGGATCGAGTCGATCGGCCGGATCGAGGCGAGCAGCCGCCTGGCGCGCCCGGCGGGCCGGCACGGTGGACCTCCAGCGCCAAATCGGGCGTCGGCACCGCCCTGTCCGGCACCAGCCGGGTCTGGTTCACCCTCAGCCACGGCATCCTGAACGAGATCTATTTCCCGCGAATCGACACCGCCTGTGTCCGCGACCTCGGGCTGATCGTCACCGGCCCCGGCGGGTACTTCGCGGAGGAGAAGCGCGATTCCCGGTCCGAGACCCGGATGATCGAGGCCGGGGTGCCGGCCTTCCGCATGATCAACACCGCGCTGGACGGGCGCTGGCGGATCGAGAAGTCGGTGCTGGCCAATCCGCGCGGCCCGGTGCTGCTGCAGGAGATCAGGTTCACGCTGCATGAGAGGGAGCCCGCCGACCACCGGCTGTTCGCCCTGCTGGCGCCGCATCTGGTCAATGCCGGCGCCGACAACACCGGCTGGGTCGACGACTACAAGGGCACGCCGATGCTGTTCGCCCGCGGCACCGACGGCGTGTCGCTGGCCCTGGCCGCCTCGGTGCCCTGGCGCGCCTGCTCGGTCGGCTATGTCGGCGCCTCGGACGGTTGGCAGCAGCTGTCCCAGCAGGGCGAGTTGAACCCGGCCTGGCGCCGGGCCGAGAACGGCAACATCGCCCTGGCCGGCGAGATCGACCTGGCGCAGGCCCCCGGTGGCCGCTTCCTGCTGGCGCTCGGCTTCGGCGAGCGGCCGGAGGAGGCGGCGCACCACGCTTTGGCCGGCCTCCAGAACGGCTTCGCCGACGCGCACGACCTCTATCTCGACGGCTGGCGCCGCTGGCAGGCCGGGCTGCTGCCGCTCGACGGCATCGCCGGCTCCGGAGCCACGGCCTATCGCACCAGCACCGCGGTTCTTGCCAGCCACCAGACCATCGAGTTTCCCGGGGCGGCCATCGCCTCGCTGTCGATCCCGTGGGGCTTCCATAAGGGCGACGAGGATCTCGGCGGCTACCACCTGGTCTGGCCGCGCGACCTGGTTGAGACTGCGGGCGGCTTCCTCGCCGCCGGCGCGGTGACCGAGGCCAAGGCCATCCTCGGCTACCTGCAGGCGATCCAGGAGGCGGACGGCCACTGGTCGCAGAATGTCTGGCTCGACGGCACCCCCTATTGGAACGGGGTGCAGATGGATGAATGCGCCTTCCCGATCCTGCTGGCCGACATGCTGCGGCGCGAGGGCGCCCTGGCCGGGGACGAGCTGGCCCGCTTCGTGCCGATGGTGCGCCGCGCTGCCGGCTTCATCCTGCGCAACGGCCCGGTCACCGGCCAGGACCGGTGGGAGGAGGATGCCGGCTATTCGCCCTTCACCCTGGCGGTGGAGATCGCGGCGCTGCTGGCGGCGGCCGACATCCTCGAACCGGCGAGTGCGGAGGAGGCGCGCTGGCTGCGCGAGACTGCCGACATCTGGAACGACGAGGTCGAGCGCTGGACCTTCGCCGAGGGCACGGCGATCTGCAGCCAGCTCGGCCTCAAGGGCTACTATGTCCGCATCGCCCCGGCCGATGCGGCGGATGCCGCGTCGCCGCTCGACGGCTACGTGCCGGTGAAGAACCGGCCGCCGGGCGACGACGCGCGCAAGGCCGCGTTGCTGATCAGCCCGGACGCGCTGGCCCTGGTGCGCTTCGGCCTGCGCGCGCCGGACGATCCGCGCATCGTCGACACGGTCAWGGCGATCGACGCGGTGCTGAAGGCGGAGCTGCCGCAGGGCCCGGTCTGGTACCGCTACAACGACGATGGTTACGGCGAGCACGCGGATGGCGCGCCCTTCGACGGCACCGGCATCGGCCGGGCTTGGCCGCTGCTGACCGGCGAGCGCGCCCATTACGAGCTGGCGGCCGGCCGGATCAAGCAGGCGACGGCGCTGCTGGCGACGCTGGAGCGCTCGGCCGGGGAGGGCGGGCTGTTGCCGGAGCAGGTGTGGGATGCCGACGACGTTCCGGAGCGCGAGCTGGTCCGCGGCCGTCCCTCGGGCAGCGCCATGCCGCTGGTCTGGGCGCATTCCGAGCACATCAAGCTGCTGCGCTCGCTGCGCGACGGCCGGGTGTTCGACCTGCCGCCGCAGCCGGTGCAGCGCTACCAACTCGACAAGGTGGTCTCGCCGGCCCGGTGCTGGCGCTTCAACCAGAAGCGGCGCGCCCTGCCGGCCGGCAAGATCCTGCGCCTCGAGCTGCCGGCCGCCGCGACGGTGCGCTGGACCCTGGACGACTGGGGTACGACCCGCGACGACCCGACCGAAGCGACCCCCTTCGGCCTGCATGTGCTCGACCTGCCGACCGCGTCGGCGCCGTCCGGCACGCGGATCCGCTTCACCTTCCGGTGGCGCGACGCCGAGCGTTGGGAGGGCGCCGATTTCCTGGTGCTGGTCGACGGCGAGACCGGCATTGCCGCCGGGCATGGTTGACGCTTTGCGAGGCGAGCCCCCATCCTGCGGCAGACTAGGGTGGCAATCGGTGAAGGGACGCGGGCCTTAATTGTTGCCTCTCCCGCTTGCGGGAGAGGTCGGAGACGCGAAGCGGCTCCGGGTGAGGGCTCTTTGTCGAGGCCCGGGCCAGCCCTCACCCGGTCGTCCTGCGGACGCCCGACCTCTCCCGCCAGGCGGGAGAGGCAAACGTGAGGGAACGGTGTCGTCGCTCATACGGTTTCAAGGACCGACGAAGGAGGAACGCGCGTGAAGCCTGGCATCCTGGCGATCGATGTGGGGGGCACGGGGCTCAAGGCCGCCGTGATCGACGATCGTGGTCAGATGCTGTCGGACCGGCAGCGTGTGCCGACGCCGCATCCCTGCCCGCCGAAGCTGTTCCTCGACACCGTCGCGGCGCTGGTCAAGCCGCTGCCGGAATTCGACCGCATTGCCGTCGGCTTCCCCGGTGTGGTCCGCGACGGCCGCGTGATCACCGCCCCCAATCTCGGCACCGAGGACTGGGCCGGCTTCGCCCTGGCCCCGGCCCTGTCGAAGCGGCTTGGCGGCGCCCCGGTGCGGATGGTCAACGACGCCGAGATGCAGGGCCTGGCCCTGGTCGACGGCAGCGGGCTGGAGCTCGTGGTCACCCTCGGCACCGGTGTCGGCACGGCCCTGCTCCGCGACGGCGTGCCGGCGCCGCATCTGGAGCTGGCGCACCACCCGCTGTCCAAGAGCGGCAAGACCTATGACGAATATCTCGGCAACGACGCTTACGAGAAGATCGGCAAGAAGCGCTGGAACAAGCGGGTGAAGCGGATGCTGGAGGTGCTGGAGATCCTGCTGCATCCGGACCGGGTTCACATCAGCGGCGGCAACGCCAAGCACATCGACTTCACCCTGCCGAAGGGCGTGACCATCGCCTCGAACGACGCCGGGATCGAAGGTGGCGCCGGTCTGTGGCGTGAGCCGGCGGGCAAGAGCCCGCGGGCCAAGAGCGCCCCTGCCAAAGGTCCGCCAGCCAAACGCCCGGCGGCCAAGCGCCCGCCTGCCAAACGCGCGGCGGCCAAGGCCTGACAGGCCGGAAGACGCCGGGAGCTGAAGCGTCCGGCGGCGCCCGCTCAGGCCGCGATTGCTATGAGAGGGCGATCGAACCCCACGAGCGCTGAGGATGAGCGACGCATGCGAATGGTCGGAGCCGCGCTGGTGCTCACAGGAGCTGTCGCGCTGTCGGCTGGGAGCGCCCGAGCGAACCAGGCCCCATTGGCGGACGTTTGCTATGGGGCGGTGCTCGATGCCGCGACGGCATACGCTCTCGGCAGAGTCCAGCTCGAAGCCGAGGATGAGAAGACGGGCCATCCCGGGATCGCCAGTCGCCTCAAAGCGATTCAGGACGAGCTGACACACCAGATGGGGGCCGCGCTCGATGCCGGGTGCTCATCCGCGCCGTTCGAGGAACTGATCGCGTGCCTTCAATCGAAAAGCGACGGGAGCGGCAAGAATGTGCTCAAGGCCAGTGAGTGCGTGGACCAGGTGACTGGGAGACGGGACGACCCTCGCATCGAGGGGGAATAGCTGCAGATCGGGCCGATGCAGCGCGGCGGCGCGTGACCGCGTTGTGCTATTGCGTTAACGTGTGATTCTCGTTCATGATATGTTCTATGGATAAGGCGCAATCCGAACCGATCCGGCCGACCGACCCCGACATGCATTGGACGGGCTGGGCGCTGACCACGCTGCGCGAGGCGGCCGAGATCGACATGCGCTGCAAGCGGCTGACCGAGCGGCAGCAGGAGCGGGCGCATCACGACCCGAAGGCGCCGCCGCCGGCTTTCGGCCTGATTCAGGCGCGGCTGACGCGCTCGGTGCGGCTGACGGTCGCCCTGACCGACCGGATCCGCAACGGCTTCATGACGCGGCGGGACGAACGCAAGGCCTCGGGCGAGGAAGCCCGCCGCCGGCAGCGGCGCGAGCGCGCGGCGCAAATGGTCGGCGAGGCGACGGCGCAGCCCGAACGCGGAATCGACGCCGAATGTATGCGGGCGATGGCGTGGGAGTCGCTGGTCGAGGACGAGATGCTCGACGCGCAGCTGGACACGCTGTCGGCGGAAGAATTGGTGCGGGAGGTCTGCCGCAAGATCGGCCACCCGCCGGTCCGGCTGCCGCAGAGCTGGGACGAGGGCGCCGAAATGACGCCCGTCCCGCCGACGGAGACCGCCGAGGCGGACCGCGAAACCACGGACGACTGGTCCGTCGAGCCGGCCGACTCCGACACCGGCCGGCCCGAGCCGCAGCCGCCGAACCCGGACAGCAGTTGAGCGCCGGTGCGGCACGACCGCGTAGGTTGGGTTCGCATCGCGAACCCAACATCCCGCCGTCGCACCATTGTTGGGTTCGCTTGCCGCGAACCCAACCTACGAAGCCAACACCGCCCAACCTTCCACTCTCCCCCTCCTCTTGCGGGAGGGGGTTGGGGGGAGGGGTCTGCGCGCGTCCGCGCGCGAATTGGCCTGCCTTCGCTTAAAAAACTCCCGTCATCCCCCGCGAAAGCGGGGATCTCGCCCAGGTCCATCGGCAGAAGATTCCCGCTTTCGCGGGAATGACGGTCCAGAGGATGGAATAGATCGGCCCTGATCCGTCGGTTTTGGCCACGGTAGCAGCCGTCCCAGCGTTCGTTGCGTTTCTAATCCACGAAAAGACCGACATCCCGATCAATCATCGGTGATGGTGCTTTTCATCGATCTAAAAATATGCCTCACTCATCCCACAGCGGGGGCAGGGGAGGCGTCATGGCGCGGCCGCAGGGGCACGGGAAGGTGCTGACATCCAGCGATTTCGGGGCGACCACGGTCTATGCCTGCGGTCTCGACCAACGCTTCAGCTACTGCGCCTATGTGCCGGAGGATTACGACGAGGACGGCACCGACCGCTGGCCTCTGGCGGTGATCGTGCACGGCACCGAGCGCGGCATGCAGAGGTACCGCGACGGCTTCGCCGATTTCGCCGAGCGGCACGGGGTGATCGTGCTGGCGCCGCTGTTCCCGGTCGGCATCACCGAGCCGGGCGACCTGTCCAGCTACAAGCTGCTGCGCGCCGGCGACCTGCATTACGATGCGGTGCTGCTGGCGATGATCGCCGAGACCCAGGCCCGCTACCGGATCGCGGGCGACCGGGTGCTGATGTACGGCTTCTCCGGCGGCGGCCACTTCACCCACCGCTTCCTCTACCTGCATCCGGAGCGGCTGCTGGGCGCCTCGATCGGCGCGCCCGGCGTGGTCACCCTGCTCGACTTCGAGCATGACTGGTGGGTCGGCGTGCGCAACTTCGAGGCGGTGTTCGGCAAGCCGCTCGACCTCGACGCCATCCGCCGGGTGCCGGTGCAGATGGTGATCGGCGGCGACGACACCGAGACCTGGGAGATCACGATCAAGCCCGGCGACGCCTGGTGGATGCCGGGTGCCGACATCGCCGGCCGCAACCGCCAGGACCGGATGCGGTCGCTGCGCCGCAGCCTGGAGGCGCAGGGCGTCGCGGTGCAGCAGGACACCATCCCCGGCATCGCCCATGACGACCGCGAGCTGCTGGGCGCGGTGAAGAGCTTCTTCGGGGAGGTGCTCGCGCGGCGACAGGCGGCCTGAGGTTCGGAACCAACAACGATAAACAGTGGGCAGTGATGAAGGCGGTGTTCGGCGGTCGACGCGGTCGGGCCGAAGCTGAAGGGCTACAAGCCCTGGGCCGCCGACAAGCCACGGCTCTGGGGCGCCTGGAAGGCGGAATAGGGTTCAGAACGGGTGAGAGCTCACCAGCATTCCGTGCACGCTGTAGGTCATGATCGCCAGGAGGGCGGTCAGGCCGAGATACAGCACGCCGTATTCGATCCGGGCGTCCAGCGGTGCGTTGTAGTAGGCCTGGGCCTCCGGGCTGTTCGGGTCGTGCCGCCAGGCCTTCAGCACCTGCGGCGCGGCGAACAGCGCCACCAGCAGCAGCACCGGGCTGGGCCGCCACAGCAGCAGGCCCAGCATGATCGGCGCGCCCAGCAGCCAGACCCGTGGCGACAGGATCGCGGTGATCCGGCCGCCGTCCAGCGGCGACACCGGCAGCAGGTTGATCAGGTTCAGGAAGAAGCCGGAATAGGCCACGGCCAGCAGCAGCCGGCTGTCCACCTCGCGCGCCCAGAAGTAGACGGCGAAGGCGCCCAGCGTGCCAAGGAACGGGCCGGCGAAGGCGACATAGGCCTCGGTCTCGACATTCATCGGCTGCTCCTTCAGCTGGATCCAGGCGCCGATGAAGGGGATGAAGGTCGGCGCCCCGACATTCAGCCCGCGCCGCCTGGCCGCGATGTAGTGCCCCATCTCATGCACCAGCAGCAGCAGCACGAAGCCGGCGGCGTAGCCCCAGCCGAAGACGAAGGCGTAGGTCACCAGCGACAGCAGCATGGTGCCGCCGGTCAGTGCCAGCGGGCCGAACTTCAGCCCGCCGACCAGCAGCAGGAGCATCTTGATCATGGCCGGTGCCGGGTCCTCTCAGGCGACGCCGCCGTCACGCGGCTTGCGCCGGAACAGCTTGGCCAGGGCGACGCCAAAGACGCCGAACCCGATGACGAACACCTTGGCGAACTTCAGGATGAAGGCGCCGGCGATGGCGATCAGCCCCAGCTTCTTCGCCGCCACGCCTGCCACCAGCGCCGCCAACCCATATTCGGCCACCCGGTCGGTGCCCTCGGTGAAGTCGTCATAGCGCTTGCCGGGGCTGTAGCTGATCGAATTCAGCAACTCGCGGGCGTTCTGCTTGAAGCCGTCGATCTTACGGGTCGAGGTGATCAGGTCCAGGCTGAAATAGCCGTCGCGGCCCAGCGCGTAGGTGTTGTAATTGGCCGAGCCTTCATCCTGCGTGTCATTCTTGCGCACGACCTTGGCCGACCAGACAAGGCGATGGGTGGCGGTGTCGTATTGCGGCGTCTCGATCCAGCCGGTCACGGCCAGCGGCGGGAAGCCGCGCGCCGCACGATCCTCGTTGTTGGCGTCGGTGCCGTCCTTCAGGTTGGTCAGCAACTCGTCGGCGTTCCAGTCCTTGGCGTCGTCCTCGCGGATGTAGCCGTCCTTGATGTAGTCGAGCGACGCGTACCAACTCGCATCACCGTCCGGAAAGACCAGGCCCACCAGGTTGTCGCCGGTGGTGTTGCCGTTCGCCCGTTCGATCCGGCCGGCCTCCGGCTGCGGCACGAAGGCGTATCCGGCCGGCAGCGACAGCGTGCCCTGGTCGATCAGCGGGATCTCCGTCGGGCCGAACTTGGCGACCTTGTTGGCGGCCTCGAAGGCGGCATCCTGCTCCGCCTTGATCGTGGCCGCCCGGTCGACGGGTGTTGCCGCCGGCGGCGTCTGTGCCGCGGCGGTGCCGGCCAGGGCCAGCGTCAGCGCGATCGCGAGCACGCGATGCGAAAAGCCGAAACTCATGATGATATCCCCCTCCCGTGTCCCACGGCCCCCGCCGCATGGGAACATCATCATAAGCACGCAAGATGGCAGCAATTTGAAGCGAATTCCGATGCTGTCCGGCGGGGCTCAGTCGTCGCCCGGGCTGCCGCGCATCCGCTTCACCGACGACCGCTTGCTCTTGGAATCGAGCCGCCGGATCTTGCTTCCCAACGTCGCCCGCGTCGGTCGGCGCTTCTTCGGCACCACCGCGGCGCGCTGGAACAGGTCGACCAGCCGGGCCACCGCCTCGGCCCGGTTGCGCTCCTGGCTGCGATACTCGCGGGCGGTGATCACCAGCACGCCATCCTTGGTCAGGCGCTGCCCCGCCAGGGTCTCCAGCCGCGCCCGCATGTCCTCCGGCATCTCGGCGCGGTCGATCGGATAGCGCAGCTGCACCGCGGTCGCGACCTTGTTGACGTTCTGCCCGCCCGGGCCGGAGGCGAGGATGAAGCTCTCCTCGAAGTCGCGCTCGTCCAGCGCGATGCGGGCGGTGATCCGGATCATGGCCGGACCCTCGCACGGCCGGGCACGCTTGTCATGCCCCCGCCGCTGTGCCATCCCGGTCGGGGGAGGGACTTCGTCCGATGACCATCAGGCTGAGGCATATCGAGGCGCTGCAGGCGGTGCAGAAGGCCGGGTCGATCACCGGCGCGGCCGAGCTGCTGAACGTCTCGCAGCCGGCGGTCAGCAAGCTGCTGCGCCATGCCGAGGACCAGCTGGGCCTGCGCCTGTTCGAGCGGGTCAAGGGCAAGCTGGTGCCGACCCGCGAGGCCAAGCTGCTCGAGGTCGAGATCGATCGCACCTTCGCCGGGCTGGAGCGGATCTCCAGCATCGCCGCCAACCTGCGGCGCGGGCGCGAGGGCCATGTCCGCATCGCCTGCCTGCCCAGCCTCGGCTTCGGCTTCATGACCGAGCAGATGGCGTCGTTCCACCGCCGCCACCCCGGCGTCAGCTTCGACCTGCGCACCCATCACACCCGCGAGATCCTCGAGCTGATCGCCACCAACAGCCTCGACCTCGCCATCGCCTATGAGCCGGTGCTGCCGCCGGGGATGCGCAAGATCGCGATCGGCACCTCGCGGCTGGTGCACCTCTCGACCACGCCGCTCGCGCCCGGCGAGGCGGCCGAGATCACACTC
This sequence comes from Inquilinus sp. YAF38, assembly GCF_052113205.1. NCBI lineage: Bacteria > Pseudomonadati > Pseudomonadota > Alphaproteobacteria > Rhodospirillales > Rhodospirillaceae > Inquilinus > Inquilinus sp. YAF38. The sequence continues at coordinate 118,360 of NZ_JBFRCU010000005.1, forward strand.
GACCGGATCGACGTGGAGACCTTGATCGGCGTCGACCCCGACACCTCGATGGGCATCACCCTGTCGGACGCTTTCGAGCGCGCCGGCATCCGCTACGCCCCGCGCAACCTGATCCAGACCTACTACCTGGCGCTGCCGCTGGTGCGCTACGGCGCCGGCTCGGCCATCGTCGACGAGCACACCGCCCAGGCCTGGGCCGTGCCGGACGTCACCGCCCGCGTGATCGTGCCGGAGATCACCCTGCCGATCACCGCGCTGCACCACGAAAACTATCCGCTGTCGCAGGCGGCGCATCTGTTTCTCGACCATCTCACCGGCAAGCCGACGCAGCGCACCCGCAGCGCCAGGCGATAACGCCCGATGCAGGTCCCATAACCGACCGGAATTTGACAGCCGCCGGGCCGCCGGGCATCACCGGAGGACCCGTTCCGCTTCCGCACAGGACGATCATGGCCAAGCCCGTCATCGGAGTGACCTTGGATGCCGAGGAGCCGGGCGGCTATTCCTCCTCGCCCTGGTACGCGCTGCGGCAGAACTATTGCGGGTCGCTGGCCGAAGCCGGCGCCGTGCCGCTGGCGCTGCCGCATCTGGTCGATGCGGCCGACCGCTATCTCGACCTCTGCGACGGCATCGTCGTCACCGGCGGCGGCTTCGATGTCGACCCCGCGCTCTGGGGCGCCGGCTCGGTGCACGAGACGGTGAAGACCAAGCCGGTGCGCACCCAGTTCGAATGGGCGCTGGTCAAGGGCGCGGTGGCGCGGAACAAGCCGGTGCTCGGCATCTGCGGCGGCGAGCAGTTGATGGCGGCGGTGCTGGGCGGCACCCTGGTGCAGCACATCCCGGCCGAGATCGACAACGCGCTGGACCACAGCCCTGAGCGCAAGATCCACGACCCGGCCGGCTGGAAGGCGGCGCATGAGGTCGAGGTCATGCCCGGCACGCTGCTTTCCCGCATCACAGGCGCGGCCCGCTTCGGCGTCAACAGCTCGCACCACCAGGCGGTGAAGACGGCGGGGCCCGATCTGGTCATCTCCGGCGTCGCCCCCGACGGGGTGGTCGAGGCGGTGGAGCATCCGGGCCAGCGCTTCTGCCTCGGCGTGCAGTGGCACCCGGAGTATCTGCGCAGCGAGGCCGACCGCGCCGTGCTCGCGGCCTTCGTCGCCGCGTGTGCCGAATGACGGGCGCCGCGCTGGTCCACGGCCTGCTGGACGAGTTCAAGGGCGAGGTCGGGCCGGAGGATTTTGGTCTGACATTCCGGCTCTACCCGGGCCGGCTGCGCGACGGCGCCGCCGACCGCTACTCGGACGGGCCGGTCTTCGCTCATCGCGACGAGGTCGCAGTCTATCCGGCCAGCACCAGCAAGAGCTTCTATCTCGTCGCCTTCCAGCATTGGGTCGAGACCGGGTTGCTGCAGCCGGATGACGAAGACCTGCGCGCCCTGTCGGCGATGATCCGCCAATCCAGCAACGACGCCACCACCTACCTGTTCGGCCGCATGACCGGCACCACGCCGGGCGGCCGGCTGCCGGAGCCCGAGATGGCGGCGTGGTGGGACAAGCGCCAGGCGATCCAGCGCTGGTTCGAAGGCTGGGCCTGGCCGGAATTCGACCGGCTGCGGCTGTGGCACGGCACCTACGAGGACTCGCCCTATGGGCGGGAGAAGGCAGCGCGGGCCCATGGCGGCAACCTGATCGCCCCACGCGCGGCGGCGGCGCTGCTGCACGGCATCGTCGCCGGGCAACTGGTCTCGCCCGCCGCCTGCAGCCGGATGATGGAGTTGCTCGACCGCGAGCACGAGCGCGAGCCGGAGCGGCTGCCGCCCGACTATTCGGACCAGGTCCGCGGCTTCCTCGGCGCGACGCTGCCGCGAGACGTGCGGCTGTGGTCGAAGGCCGGCTGGACCGGCGAGACCCGGCACGACATGGCGTATTGGGAAACCCCCTCCGGCCGCAGCCTCGTCGCCGCTGTCTACACCGTCGGCGGGCATATGTCTCAGAACCGCCGTTTCCTGCCGGCGGTCGGCGCCCGGCTGCACGCGCTGCTCGAGGCATAAGGATGTCCAAGCCGCCCGTCTGGCACGATGACCACCGCTCACCGAACTACGCCCATCTGGCGGCGCCCTTCGCCGACACCGTCTTCACCGCGGATGCCGGGACCTTCGAGACGCTGTGCCGGCTGTCCCGCTTCCGGCCGCGCGGCGCGAGGATCCTGTTCGGGCTGCGCGGCTGCGGCCTGGCCGAGCCGGACTCCGCCGGCCAGTGGTCCGAGGCGCTGCAGCTGCGCGAAGCCCGGCCGGATCATCACGTGCCGCGCTGCGTCCTCGGCGTCTGGGACCGGCCGGCGGGCCGGCTGATCGCCTGGCCCGGCTCGACCGTCCCCAACGTGCACTACATGCGCCGCCAGGCCGAGGCGCCGGACCAGCGCATCGCCAACATGCTGGCGCCGGGGCTGCATCCCTATGTGGTCGGGCCGCATGTGCCCGCGGGGCGCCCGGCGGAGGAGGGGGCGTTCCAGCTCGACCGCACCGTCGAGGTGCCGGTCTGGCGCTCGCCCGACGCCGCCGGCTACGACCTGTCCGGCCGCTTCGACATCTGCGTGCCGGAGGACAACATCCACGCTGCCGGCTGGCCGGGCGATGGCATCGAGTTCTCCTCGGCCGGCTGCCAGACCCTGCCGGGGCGGCACCTGCCGCCGGCCGACCCGACCGGCGCCTACGCTGCCTTCCGCGTGGCGGCCGGCCTCGCTGCCAGCCCCGACCTCGCCGAGACCGGCCTGGCCTTCGACGACCTGCTGGTCACGGGCCGGCATCTGCGCCTGGTGGTGGAGCGGGTCCCCGGCCTGGCCCGGCTGATGCCGGGGTCGAGCGGCCATGAGGTGCGGCAGCTGCAGGACGCCTTCATCGGCCTTGGGCTGATCCCCGACTGGGGCTTCACCGCCGGCGTGTTCAACGGCTTCACCGCTAAGGCGCTCTACGACTGGCAGGCCGCCGCCGGCCGGGTCGCGGACGGCGTGCTGCGGCCGCAGGAGGCCGAGGCGCTGGGCTTCCCGCTCGGCTGAGCAGCCGATAGGAGGATGGGGGTTCCCGTTGCAGCGGCGACATCTAGTTTCATCGGAAACCGATGAGATGTCCGATGAAGGCGCTGCAGTTTTTGGCCGTGGTGCTGACCGCCCTGGCTCTGGTCCCGGATGGCGCGCACCTGCTGGCGATGCCAAACAAGCTAGGCCTGGACGAAACGGCCTATTTCACGGCCCAGGCGGCTTATCGCGGCTGGTCGTTGCTCGGCATTCTTCTGGTCATGGCCCTCGCGGCGGATCTTGCCCTGGTGATCGGTGCGCGACGTCAGCCGACGCCGTTCCGGCTGGCCCTGGCCGGTGTCCTGTGCCTCGCCGCCACCCTCGCGGTGTTCTTCCTGTGGACCTATCCCGCCAACCAGGCGACGGCGAACTGGACCGCCGTTCCCGACGACTGGGCGGCGCTGCGGCTGCAATGGGAATACTCCCACGCCGCCAACGCGCTGCTGACCCTCGCCGCCCTGTGCCTGGTCACCCTGTCCGTGCTGCGCTGGCGGCCCGGCTAGGGTGCGGCGGTCAGGTTGTCCAGCGCATCCAGAAATTCCTTTGGCGACATGGGGCGCAACTTGTCCTGGGCCGTCCGGAAATACGGCTTGCCGCCCCAGAGGTCTCGATCGCCGATGATGTAGAAGCCCCGTTTCGCCCGGGTCGCAGCTACGTTCAGCAGATTGGGTTTCGACGACGCCCAATCGGCGCTGCTCGCATGTGCGTGATCCGCGCCGAGCACCATCAGCACCAGGACCTCCTCCTTGCCCTGGAAGGTGTGGACCGTGCCGATGCGCTCCCTGCACCAAGCGGCGAGGTCCGTCTTTTTGGGGACGGCCAGGCCGAGCGGATCGAGCTGCGCTTTCCAACACTCGATATCGCCGAGCCGCCTCGTCAGGGCCTGCTTGACGCTGCGGAACGGCGAGATGAGATAAAGGGACGGCAGCGCGCCTCGACCGAGGCGATAGAGATCCAGCACGGCTTGGACGGCGATCTCGATCTGCTTGGGAACGACCTGCCTGCCCTCTCGAACCAGACCCGGGACATCGACCCAGCCGGTATATCCGTCCTCATCCGGACGGGTGGCGAAGATCATCTTGCCGCCATAGGCGATGGCGTTCGCGATATCGAACATGGTCCTGGCGCAGCGCCGATGGACACGCAAGGGGCTGCCGATCCAGATGGTTTCATCCTGGTCATTCGCGGGAACCATCGCCCCGTATGGATTGGCGCGATCGGCGAGTTGCTGCACCGAGACGCGGTTGGGCGCATATCGTCCTTCCTGGACCGCCGCGACACCGTCCGACAGGGCCTCGATCAGCCGGGTCGGAACCGTGTACACGGGCTCGATCTGAAGCGGATCGCCCACCACCACCGCGCGCCTGGCCCGCCACAGCGCACCAACCGCGGCCTGGGGCGGGGCTTGGCCGGCCTCGTCGATGAACAGCCAGCCGATGTCGCCCGGTCCCAGGTCCTGGAACTGGCGGCCGAAGGACGCGAAGGTCGAGGACACGACCGGAACGACCATGAACAAGCTCTGCCAGATCAGCCTGGCGTGGTCGGCATCGATCGGGCGCCCGCCCTTCAGCATCCGGCGGATGGCGACCAGATTGCCGCCGAAGCCATGCCCGCCCTTGTCCTTGTGTCTGCCGGCCTCCGCCAGCCACGCCTCATGCAGGGCCAGTGCGGCTTTGAACAGGCTGGAACGCAGCTCGGCGAGGCGATCGTCATGCCAGAGCCCTCTCTCCTGGACGGTCTCCCTGTCCAGATCCGCCGGTTCCGAAAGCCCGAAGCGGTCTTGCAGAACCTTCCAACGATCCTGCTTGCGCGACCACTCCGCGGCCGCCGCATCGCGGGCCGATCGGGCCGTTTCGAGTGCCGCCGTGGCCGTGGTGAGCGTCGCCAAGGCGGAGGCCGCCTGCGCTTCCAGCACCCGCAGGCGCCTGCGGCGAGACAGCTGCTCTTCGGCATTGGCCCGGCGGCTCTCCTTGAAGGCTCGATGCCTGGACCGCCGAAACAGCCAGGCCAGGCGACCAGGCGCCTGCCGGTCGATCAGCCGTTCCTCCTCGGCGAGATCGGCCAGCTTCCGCTGGCATTGCGCGAGCTCGGCCTCGATCGTGGCGAGCCTCGCCGTGGCCGCCTGCTGCGCCGCCTCGGCTGCTTCTGCCTTCGCCGCTGCGGCGCCCGGGATGTCCATCGCATCCGACGACAGCATCTCGGCCGCGATGTCGGCTTGTTCCGCCAGCACCGCGATTTGCGCCGACACGGCTTGGTCCGCCTCGCGGAACGACCGCGCAGCAGCGGCGAAGGACGGGCCGTCGTAAGCGTCGATCCATTCGTGGATGCTTGCCGCCGGATCTCGCAAGGCGGGCTTGCGGCCCCGCTGGTCCGCCTTGACGAACACCCGATGGGCAAACTCTCGGCGGTTCGCGAACTTGCCGAGAGCGCATGAAATCAATCCCCAAGGCGCATCATCCGGGTCGTCGGGTTCTCTGAACCTCCCGTCTCCCTGCTGGACCACGACCTTGTGGGCGACCGGCCGCAGATAGCTGATGTTCCGCCAGCCCTCACCGAGCGCCTTTCGTTTCGGCAGATCCTTCGAGATGTTCTCGACCGCCGTGTTGTTGGACGAGCCGACCACCATCTCATAGCCGACGAGCTCGGGAGAAAGCTGGCGGATCGAGGCCGGATCACTCGGGCGCGCGAAGGCCACACGGATCGGGGTGTTGATCAGGGTGTCCGCAGCCGTCTCGAAGCTGGCCAAAGCCCGCGCCCGGCGGACGATGATCTCGGCGACGATGTCGCCGAGCAGAGTGGTCTTGCCGGTGCCCGGCGGACCGTTGACCGAGAACACGCCGTCCGTCTCGAGGCGTTCGAGGGCGGCGTTGATCGCGAACTGCTGCATCAGGCTCATCGCCTGCCCCGGCGTCCGCAACCAGCGTCCCGGAGGCAGGCGATGCGGATGCAGCATGTCTAGGATCGCGCGGCGCCCTTCCGCGGAGTAAAGGTCGATCCGCTCCCCAGCCGGCGGATCGAGATAGGCGGCCAGGGCGGCCGGGACCCTGCCCCCGCGCAGCATGGCCATCACCCGCTCCAGATCCCGGATGAAGAAGCTGTTCAGGATGTCGATCTCAGTACTCGTGGCGGCGCTCTCGTCGTCGTCGCCATCGGCCGGCTGTTCACCGGCGGGCTCCGGGCCGATCTGATCCGCTGCTCGGGGAGCCGGTTCTGATCTCTCTGAAATCCTCTTCTTCTTTGTTACGACCTGCAGCACGGCGGCGTCCGAGTGCTTGGGGGAAAAGCCGGCCCAATCCTGGAGCAGCCCGATGAGCGAGAGGAGATCAGAGCCGTTCAGTCCTGGTGCCTGATTGTCACCCGCTTTCAGCAGCCGCTTGGTCTCGGCACCACGCAGGCGCTCACCGAGGTCGGCGAAGGCATCGGCGCGGTTCTGGTCCGTCAGGGAGTCCCATTCGTCATGACCGGCGCGTCCGATCGCCCATGGCACCGTCGACACCGAGACCGAGTCGAGGTCCGGCACGCCACCCGGCGTCAGCTTCAGCCTGGCGAAGCAGGTGTCGCCTTCGGTGTCGGTGCGTTCGGCATCTTCGTTTTCCTCGTTCCCGGCGACCGCGTTGGTATGGAGCTGTTTGGCAAGCTGGTCGATTTCCGCCTTGGCGAAGACCCCGAGATAGAGATTGAACCCTGCGATCTCCTCTTCCTCGCCAATGGAGACATCCCAGAGATCGATGGCGGTCTTCTCGGCCAGCCCGGCAGAAGCGACCGCAATGCACTCACCTCTCTTCTCTTCGGTGACTTGCCTGAGGTCGAAGGGAATGAAGAACTCGATCCTGTGCCAGTAAGCCAGAATCTCGAGAAGCTTTGCGGTCTCGGCTTCGGGCAAGGTTACTCTCCGCAGAAGAGATGGTTTGAAAGCGTCAGTGTGCCGCCGCTTCCGTCACTGCCCGCCGCTCTTCAGCACCAGCGGCGACAGGTCGGTGATCTGGTCCTTCACCGCTGCGGCCAGCCCGGCCGGGCAGGTGGTGCCGATGCCGGACAGGTTGCACAGGCGCAGATCGTCGATGTCGGCACCGCCGGCGGCGATGGCCTCGGTCGAAAGCGGCAGATGGGCCTTGTCATAGGCCGGCAGCGGCCAGATCCGGCGGGCGATATAGATCGCCTCGCGGCCGACCGCGATGTGCAGCAACTGCATCTCGCCCTGGCCGTCGCTGATGCGCTTGGTGCAGCCGAGCGCGGTGCGGACGGTGCCTCCCGGGTCGGTCCGGACCTGGCCCTCGACGACGTCGTCGCAGGCTTGCTTCAGGGCCTCGGCGCTGTCGCGGATGAACTCGGCCGGATCGCTGTTGCCGAGCCCGCCGATGCGGGTCACGGTGATGCTGCCGTCCACGGCCCTGGCCGGGTCATCCTTGCGCCATTCGACGATGGTGGTGCTGCCCTCGGTGCCGGCGAAGCTGCGGGCCCAGCCGGACGGCAGGGTCAGGGCCAGGATCTCGCCATTGCCGCCGGGCAGGACCAGCGTGCTGCCCGTCTCCGCCGCGGCCGCGCCGGACACGGCCAAACCGGCGAGCAGCGCCAGCGCCGCGCCTCGAACCATCATCCTCATATGCTTGTCCTACTCAGCCTGCTTCGGCGGCGGGGACGACGAAGCTGTCCATCACCCGCTTCTCGCCGGAATGCTCGAAGGCGATGGTCAGCTTGTCGCTGTCGACGCTGCGGACGTCGCCATAGCCGAACTTCTGGTGGAACACACGGTCGCCGACAGCGAACGCACGGGCGGGGCGCGGCCGGGACTGCACCTCGTAGCCGCTGCCTTCGATCACCGTCGGAGCACGGCGCATGAAGCCGCCCTGCGGCGGTGCCGTCCACAGCCGGGTCGGCGCCGTCTCGGCGAAGCGGCCATAGCCGGTGTCGCCGAAGCCGGTCTCCGAGCTCACCTCGACATGGGCGTCCGGCAGCTCGCCGACGAAGCGCGAGGGCAGGGCGGTCTGCCACTGCCCGTGGATGCGGCGGTTGGCGGCGGCGGAAACATAGGCCCGGCGCTTCGCCCGGGTCAGCCCGACATAGGCCAGGCGCCGCTCCTCCTCCAGCGCCGCGATGCCGCCGTCGTCGAGGGCGCGCTGGTTCGGGAACACCCCTTCCTCCCAGCCCGGCAGGAAGACATGGGCGAATTCCAGCCCCTTGGCCGCATGCAGGGTCATCAGCGTCGCCTGCTCGCCGGTCTTTCCCGTCTCGTTCTCCATCACCAGGCTGACATGCTCGAGGAAGGCCTGGAGGGTCTCGAAATCCTCCATGGCGTTGATCAGTTCCTTGAGGTTGTCCAGCCGGCCGGGCGCCTCGGGCGATTTGTCGGCCTGCCACATGGCGGTGTAGCCGCTCTCGTCCAGCACGGTCTGGGCCAGTTCGACCTGCGAGGCCTGCTCCGCCAGGCGGCGCCAGCGCTCGAAATCGCCCATCAGGGCGCGCAGCGCCCCGCGCGGCTTGGGCTTCAGCTCGTCGGTCTCGATCAGCCTGAGGGTCGCCTCGGTCAGCGCCACACCCTGGGCGCGGGCGACCGTGTGCAGCATCTGCACGGTGGCGTCGCCCAGCCCGCGCTTCGGCACGTTGACGATGCGCTCGAAGGCCAGGTCGTCATCCGGCTGCGCCACCACGCGCAGATAGGCGATGGCGTCGCGGATCTCCTGCCGCTCATAGAAGCGCGGGCCGCCGACCACGCGATAGGGCAGGCCCAGGGTCAGGAACCGCTCCTCGAACTCGCGCATCTGGAAGCCGGCGCGGACCAGCACGGCGACCTCGTTCAGCCCGACCTGCTGGCGCTGCAGCCGCTCGATCTCGTCGCCGACCCAGCGCGCCTCCTCCTCGCCGTCCCAGACGCTGCGGACGATGACGGTCTCGCCGCCCTCCGCCTCGGTGAACAGGGTCTTGCCCAGGCGGCCCTGGTTGTGCGCGATCAGCCCGCCGGCCGCGCCCAGGATATGGCTGGTGGAGCGGTAGTTCTGCTCCAGCCGGATCACCGCGGCGCCCGGGAAGTCCTGCTCGAAGCGCAGGATGTTGCCGATCTCGGCGCCGCGCCAGGAATAGATCGACTGGTCGTCGTCGCCGACGCAGCACAGGTTGCGGTGCTTCTGGGCCAGCAGGCGCAGCCACAGATACTGCGAGACGTTGGTGTCCTGGTACTCGTCGACCAGGATGTAGCGGAACCGGTCCTGGTAGTCGGCCAGCACCGCCGCATGCTCCTGGAAGATGGTCAGGTTGTGCAGCAGCAGGTCGCCGAAATCGCAGGCGTTCAGCGTGCGCAGCCGCTCCTGATAGGCGGTGTACAGCTGCAGCATGCGGCCCTGCGCCACCTCGCCGGCATCGGCCGGCTTCAGCTTGGCCGGCGTCAGGCCGCGGTCCTTCCAGCGCTCGATCACGCCCAGCAGCACCCGGGCCGGCCAGCGCTTCGAATCGATGCCGTCGGCCTCGATCAGCTGCTTGATCAGCCGGATCTGGTCGTCGGTGTCGAGGATCGAGAAGTTCGAGCGCAGCCCCGCCAGCTCGGCATGCCGGCGCAGGATGCGGGCGGCCAAAGCGTGGAAGGTGCCCATCCACCAGCCCTCGGTCGGGGTGCCGAGCAGGTGGGCGACGCGCTCGCGCATCTCGCGGGCGGCGCGGTTGGTAAAGGTGACGGTCAGCACCTGGCTCGGCCAGGCCTTGCCGGTCGACAGGATATGGGCGAGGCGGGTGGTCAACACCCGGGTCTTGCCGGTGCCGGCGCCGGCCAGCACCAGCACCGGGCCGTCCAGCGTCTCGACCGCCTGGCGCTGCGCCGGGTTCAGATTCTGCAGGTACGGCGGCTCGAAGCCAGCCGGCATGTTCCGGGAAAGTTCGACCATGTGTTGTCTATAGCATGACCGGGCTGCGCCGAAACCGCTGGCGTCGGGTTGACGCAGCCCGGAGGCGCGTCGAGGATCGCCGCGACCCGAACCGAGAGCCTGCCATGACCGACCTCGTGATCCGCCCCGCCGAGCCCCGCGACGCCAAGGAAATCCTGGCGATGATCACCGAGCTGGCGGTGTTCGAGAAGGAGCCCGACGCGGTGCTGGCGACCGAGGCCGACCTGCTGCGCGACGGCTGGGGGCCGACCCCGAAATTCGAGGCGCTGATGGCCGAGCGCGGCGGCCAGATCCTCGGATTCGCCCTGTTCTTCTCCAGCTACTCGACCTGGGAGGGGCGGGAGGGAATCTATCTCGAGGACCTCTATGTCCGCGACGCCGCCCGCGGCCTCGGTGTCGGCCGGGCGCTGATCGCCCGGATCGCGCAGCTGGTGGCGGCGCGCGGCGGCAAKCGGCTGGACCTTTCGGTCCTGACCTGGAACCCGGCGCGGGAGGTCTATGACCGGCTGGGCTTCGAGCACAAATCGGACTGGACCGGCTACCGCCTCACCGGCGACGCGCTGGCGGCGTTGGCGGGAGAGGGCCGAGACGATGGCTGACCAGCAGGCACAGCCGCCCGGGTATCGGCCATCGGCATCGGCCGAGGAGCTGCTCCGCCGGTATCAGGCAGGCGAACGCTGGTTCGCCGGAACCGAGCTGCCCGACGGCGCGGTGTTTCGGGGCGCTGACCTGTCGGGCGCCAATCTGCGGGCCTGCTGGTTGAGCGATGCTGACTTTCGCGGCGCGGATCTGCGGGGCACGGCGTTCGACGGCTCGAACCTGAAGCTGTCCGATTTTCGCGATGCGGATCTGAGCGGCGCGTCCCTTCGCGAAGCCCTGCTCTGCGGAGCCAAGGTGCGCGGCGCGAGGATCGAGGGTACCGCCGTCGACGGCGCGACGTTCTACGGCGCACCGCTCGTCAGCCTCGGCGATCTTCCCGGATAGGCGCTACCGGCTCCGCTGCCGGAAGTATTCCAGGATGATGCAGAGGACCACCGGCACCAGGTTGAGCGCGACGATCGTCCCGGACAGCCCGGTGTCGAGATAGAAGCCGAGCGACAGCGCTCCGCGGAACGGGTCCAGGCCGATGCCCCAGGATGGCGTGATCGACATCGCCGTGGCGCCGGCGACCAGTGTCACCGGAAGCCGCGCGATCATGTGGAAGTGATAGGCGATACCGGCGGTGTAGAGGATCGGGATCTGGCTGGCCTGGACCAGCAGCGACAGGGCATAGCCGAGGGCGCGGCGGTTCCACAGCAGGGCGCCGGCGGCGATGCAGAGCAGCATCAGCAGCGCCGCGGCCAGCAGCACCAGCCATTGCGTCACGGCGATGATCGCCGGCCCGTCGCGATAGATCCGCTCGCCGATCTCGGTCAGGCCGGCAACGCCGCCGACGATCTGGATCACCGCGATGACGCGGTCGAGGGGAAGGGCGGGACGCCGGGTGGAACTGCCGGTGCTGGTCATCGCTTCGCTCGGTTCATGCTTCGGGGGACGCGGCCCGCCGGGCTATTCGCACAGCCCGATCGAGCCTTCGGCGCAGATCTTGGCGCCGTCGGTCCAGGTGGCGCCGGACAGGTCGGCGCCGCGGAACACGGTGCCGCGCAGATCGGCCCCGGTCAGGGTGGCGCCGCGCAGCCTGGCACCGACGAAGCGGGCATTGCGCAGGTCGCTCTTGCTCAGATCGGCGCCGGTCAGGTCGGCATCGGTGAAGTCGGAATTGCCGAGGCGCGCCGAATCCAGCTTGGCGCCCTTCAGGCTGGCATTGCTGAACCTGGCGCCATAGGCCTCGGCGCCGGTGAAGATCGCTTCGTCCAGCACCGCCCGGGTCAGGCTGACCTCGCGCAGCTGCGCGCCGGTCAGGTCGATGCGGCTGAGCGGCCGTTCGTCCAGCAGGCAGCGCCGCCAGTTGACCCCCGGCGCCGCGGCGTCGGTGCAGCCGGCGATCGCCGCCGCGGCCGGGCCGAGCAGCAGGGCGATGGACAGAGCGAGGGCCCGGGCGACTCGGGAGCCGAAGGATGCGACCGACATGGCCGGACAGTCTCCGATCCCCGGATTCAGCGCAAGGGCGCCGAAGTCACATCGATTTGCCGACCGGGCGGACGATCCGGCGCTGCCGCTCGCGGAAGGCGATGAACAGGGCGGAGCCGACGATCACCGCGGTGCCGAGCAGCTCGATCGGGGTCGGGAACTCACCCCAGGCGAGGAAGCCGAGGCCGAGAGCGAAGATCAGCGAGGCATAATCGAACGGCGCGATCACCGAGGCCGGGGCCAGCTGATAGGCCTTGGTCATCAGGATCTGGGCAATGCCGCCCAGCACCCCGACCGCGACCAGAATCGGGATGTCGATCAGGTCGGGCCAGACGCCGATGAAGGGCAGGGTGACGGCGCCGGCGATGGCGCCGGACAGGGTGAAGTAGAAGACGATGGTGACGTTCGATTCGGTGTCCGCCATCTTGCGGATCGAGACCATGGCGAAGGCGGTGGCCAGCGCCCCGCCGAGCGCCACCAGGGCGCCGAGAGAGATGCCGGTGGCGGGGCTGGGATGCACCACCAGCAGCACGCCGATGAAGCCGATCACCACCGCGCTCCAGCGATAGATCCGCACGGTCTCGCCGAGCAGCGGGATGGCGAGGATGGTGATGAACATCGGCGCGGCGTAGCCCAGCGCCGTCGCCGTCGCCAGCGGCAGCAGGCTGAGTGCGGTGAAGCCGCAGAACATCGAGACCAGGCCGGAGCCGGAGCGGCGCAGATGGCCGCCCAGCCGCTCGGTGCGCAGCACCCGCCAGCCGCCGAGGCGATGCACCAGCCACAGCACCGGGATCATGGCGAAGAAGCTGCGGACGAAGACGATCTGCCCGACCGGATACTGGTCGCCGAGCTGCTTGATCAGCGCCGACATGCAGGTGAACAGGGCGGCCGAGGCCAGCTTGTAGCCGATGGCGGGCAGAATGGAGGCAGGGGCCGCTTCGTCAGCGGACCCTTTCGGTTCGGCCTGGGAGATCGTCATCGGAAACGGGCCCCGTTGCGGCTCGATCGTTCCTCCAGAGTTACGCCGGAGGACTCGGCAGGGCCATGGCCGATCGCGCCGGGGCTGCCATGCACGGCAATGTCGGAAAGGACGCCTGGATTGGGTCCGCAGTCCGCGGACCCAATCCAAACGGCGCGGCTTACTCTCCGGTCCAGCCCTTGTAGTCGTTGACGTTGTCGCGGGTGACGAGGGTCGAGGGGATCAGGGTCGGGTCCTTCTCCGGCTTCTGGCCGTTGAGCAGACCGACGCCCTCCTGCACCGCCTTGCGGGCCATGAAGAACGGGTCCTGGGCCGAGGAGGCCTGCACCAGGGTGTTGCCCTTCAGCGCGGCGACGATGTCCGGCGCGCCGTCGACGGAGGTGATGACGATGTCGCTGCGGCCGAGCTGCTTGGCGGCCAGGTCGGCGCCGATCGCGGTCGGGTCGTTGATGGCGAACACGCCGTCGATCTTCTCGAACCGGGTCAGCAGGCTCTGCATCACCGACAGGCCGCCGTCGCGCGAGCCCTTGGCGTCCTGGTCGCCGGACAGGATCTTGAGGTCCGGCAGCTTGTCCCAGACGTTGTGGCAGCCCTTGACCCGGTCGGTCACGGCCGAGACCTGGGGGCCGTTGACGATGACGACGTTGCCCTTGTTGCCGAGCTTGTCGGCGATGTACTTGCAGGCGATCTCGCCGGCCTGGACGTTGTCGGTGGTCACCGTGGCATCGGCGCCCTCCGCCGCGGTGTCGACCGCGACCACGATGATGCCGGCGGCCTGCGCCTTCTTGATCGCCGGGCCGATCGCCTTCGGATCGCCCGGGTTGAGCAGGATCATGTCGACCCCGGCGGCGATGAAGTTGTCGATCTGAGTGAACTGCTTGCCCAGGTCGTAGTCGTAGCCGACGGCCTGGACCTCGACATTCGGGTTGGTCTTCTTCGCCTCGAACTCGGCGCCCTTGGCCAGGGCGGTGAAGAACGGGTTGCCCATCGAGCCGAGCGAGACGCCGATCTTCTTGAGATCCTTGGCTTCGGCAACGCCGACCGAAAGCGCCAGCGCGACGCCGGCGAGCAGGATGTGTTTCAGCACGTAATTCCTCCCCTGGTCTGTGCGATTGGAGCCGGCGGGCGACCAGAGGTCCCGCCGGCCCGTTCCGGAAAACGGGAAACTCAGGTGCGGGCCGATCCCTGCAGGCGCAGGCGGTCCAGCGCGACGGCGCCGATGATGATCAGGCCCTTGATGATGTACTGCCAGACGTCGGGCATCCCGACCAGGATCAGCCCGTTCGACAGCACGGCGATGATCAGCGCGCCGATCAGCGTGCCCCAGATCGAGCCGATGCCGCCGACGAAGGAGGTGCCGCCCAGGATCACCGCGGCGATCGCGTCGAGCTCGTAGCTGGTGCCGAGCTGGGTGCCGTTGGCGGCATAGAGCCGGGCCGCCGACATCACCCCGCCGAGCCCGGCGAGCAGGCCGGAGGCGCCGTAGACGAACAGCAGCACCCGCCAGACCTTGATGCCCGACAGCCGGGCTGCGTCCGGGTTGCCGCCGACCGAATAGATGTGCACGCCCAAGACCGTCCGCCGCAACACCAGCCAGGACAGGACGATCACCAGGAAGGCGATGATCACCAGCCACGGCACGCCGAGCACGGTGGCGTTGCCGATGAAGTCGAAGGGCAGGGACGGGTTGAACACGGTGGTGTCGTCGCCCAGCAGCCGGGCGATGCCGCGCACCGCGGTCAGCGACCCCAGCGTGACGATGAAGGGCGGCAGGCGCAGGAAGGCGATAAGCCCGCCATTGGCGAGGCCGAAGACGAGGCCGCAGAGCAGGCCCAAGGGGATGCCGAGCAGGCCGGCATCCGGGATCAGCGACCCGATGACCGCGACCATGGCGGCGGCGGCCAGGATCGAACCGACCGACAGGTCGATGCCACCGGTCAGGATGACGAAAGTCATGCCCGCGGCCAGCACGGTGTTGATCGAGGCCTGCTGCATCACGATCGAGGCGTTCTGCCAGGAGGCGAAGCGGCCGTTCATGGCGTAGAAGGCGATGCACAGCAGAATTAGCACCGGCAGCATGCCGACGGTCCGGATCAGGCCCTGGATCATGAGCCGGCGTTCGGCGTCGCGGTTGATGTCGGAGGTTGCGGCGTTGTCGGCCATGGAATGACGATCCCTTACTGGACGGTGACGGGGTCGGTGATGCCGGTGGCGAGGGCCATGATCGCCTCCTGGGTCAGCGGGCGGCCGGAGGCGCCGCCGGCCTCGCCCTCGATCCTTCCCTCGCGCATCACCAAGGCGCGGTCGGCGATGCCGATCACCTCCGGCAGTTCCGAGGAGATGACGATGATGCCGATCCCGGCCTTCGCCAGCCCGTCGATGATGCGGTAGATCTCCGACTTGGCGCCGATGTCGACGCCGCGCGTCGGCTCGTCGAGGATCAGGATGCGCGGCTTGGTCTCCAACAGGCGCGACAGCAGCACCTTCTGCTGGTTGCCGCCGGACAGCGCGCCGACCGTGACCTCCGGATTGGCCACCCGGATCTTCAGGGCGGCGATGGCGTCGCGGGCGCGGACCTTGGCGCGGGCGCGGTCGAGCACGCCGCCAGGGCTAGCATCGGTGCCGCAGACCACGAGATTGATGTTGTCCTGCACCGACATGTCGAGGAACAGGCCCTGGCCTTTCCGGTCTTCGGTCAGGTAGGCGATGCCGGCGGCGATCGCGTCGCCCGGTCCGTGGATCTGCAGCGGCTTGCCCTCGAGGCTGACCTCGCCCGTGGTCTTCGGCTCGGCGCCGAAGATCAGCCGCGCCAGCTCGGTGCGGCCGGAGCCGACGAGGCCGGCGATGCCCAGCACCTCGCCCTCGTGCAGCTCGAAGCTGCAGCCGCGCACCCGATGCCCGTCGCTGATGTCGCGGACCGCGAAGATCACCCGGCCGGCGCTCTGATGCGCGTCATGCTCCTTCTTGTAGAAGCCGGAGATGTCGCGCCCGACCATCATCTTGACCAGCGCCTCGGCGGACAGGCCGTCGCGGTCCAGCGTGCCGACATAGCTGCCGTCGCGCAGCACCGAGACGCGGTCGGACAACTCGTAGATCTCCGACATCCGGTGGCTGATATAGATGATCGCCAACCCTTCGGCCTTCAGCCGGCGGATCAGCTCGAACAGCCGGTCGGTCTCGCGCGCCGACAGCGCCGTCGTCGGCTCGTCCATCACCAGGATGCGGGCCTGGGCGTGAATGGCGCGGGCGATCTCGACCAGCTGGCGCTCGGCGATCGACAGCGTGCCGACCAGCGTGGTCGGGCGGAAGCCGGCGCCCAGCCGCTTCAGCACGTCCTCGCAGCCGGCCAGCATCGCCTTGCGGTCGACGAAGGGGCCGGATTTCGGCTCGCGGCCGAGATAGATGTTCTCCGCCACGCTCAGATTGGGCGACAGGCTGAGCTCCTGGTAGATCACGGCGATGCCGAGCTGCTTGGCGGCGAGCGGCCCGGCGATCGTCACCTCGCGGCCGTCGAGGCGGATGGTGCCGCCGGCATCGGCCTGGTAGGCGCCGGACAGCACCTTCATCAGGGTCGACTTGCCGGCGCCGTTCTCGCCCATCAGGGCGTGGATCTCGCCGGGATAGACAGTCAGGTCGACCCGGGTCAGCGCCTTCACCCCCGGGAAGGTCTTGGAGATGCCGTGCATCTCCAGGATCGGTGTGGGGCTAGTCTGCGGCTGCAGCATGGTCGCGCCATCCTCTCTCGTCGGCGCTGCGGGTCAGGATCGACGCCCGCGGCGAGAAGCTGAAGAACATCGGCAGGCTGGCGGCGCCGATGGCGCCGGCATCGCAGCCGAAGGAGCCGTGCAGCAGGCGCGGCGGCTGGCCGGCCTCCGGCACGGTGGCGGCCAGCCGCGCCTGCAGCCGGCCAATCAGGGCGTCGATCAGCCCGTCGTCGATGTCGGCGTCGATGATCACGCTGCGCACCTCCAGCAGAGCGGTGGCGGACCAGATCGCGTCGGTCAGGGCGTCGACGCAGTCCTCGACCCATTCCGCCACCGGTGGCCGGCCGGTGGCGATCGCGGTCTTCAGGTCGGCGCGGCCGCCGCCGGCCAGGCCGTGGAAGGCGAGGTGGCGCGACAGCGCATTCAACGAGGCCCGGGTCAACAGGATGTCGCGGCCGTCGACGGGGGAGGGGGCGGAGGCGAGGCGCCCCGGCCCGACCGGCAGCAGCGCCACGTCGCCGGCATTGCCGGTCGGGCCGCGCAGGCAGTCGCCGCCCAGCACCACGCCGCCGCCGATGGCGGGGCCGATGAACAGGTACAGGAAATCGTCGATGCTGCGGCCGATGCCGTAGAACAGCTCGGCCACTGCGGCGGCGGTGCCGTCGTTCTCGCCGAAGACAGGCAGGCCCGTCGCCGCCTCCAGCATCGCCGGGAAATCGACCGTGTCCCAGGCCGAGAAATCGGCCGATGGCAGGTCCAGCTGGTGCAGCCAGGCGCCGAGATTGTAGGGCTGGGCCAAGCCGATGCCGGCCAGCTTCGGCCGGTCGGCGGGGGCGAGGACGGACAGCAGCTCCTCCACGTCACGGCGAGCGATGCGCAGCGCCTCGGCCGGGGCGGGCAGCAACTGGTCGTGGCTGCGGCGGGCGATCACGGCGCCGCCGAAATCGATCAGCACCGTCTCCATGCTGCGCCGGTCCAGCCTTACGCCGATGCCGTAGGCGCCCTTCGGCGCCAGCCGGTACAGGGTGGCGGGCTGGCCGCGGCCGCCGTCGTGCCGCTTGCCGAGCGAGACGATCAGCCCGTCCCGTTCGAGTTGTGCGATAATGCCGCCGATCGCGGTGTTGGTCAGGTCGGCCAGCCGGGCCAGCTCGGCCTTCGACGCCTCGCCGGCGCGGCGCAGGGTCTGCAGCACCAACCGCTCATTGTAGCGGCGGAGCTGCACTGAATTCGTGCCGCGGCGGATGGCGGACCGTCGCACTTCCTTCCTCTCCTCCCGGGCGCGTTAATTAATTGAACGTGATGGAATTAATCCCGGCGGCCTGTCCGCGTCAAGGGACATTTTCTCTCGCTTTTGATCTGGTTCCCGACAGGAGCTTGTCGAAAACGCAAACAATTGCATCGTTGCGTCGCAACGCCCGAGGGAAGGCAGGCCGCTTATATCATGACGTGGCCGTGGAACTCCCGGTCGGCCACGTGGACAGCGCCTGCTCGGCAACAGCCTCCAGCATCTCGCGGCTGAAGCCGGCCTTGGCCTGCACCGCCATGCCGTGGGTGACAGCCATCACGAATGCCGCAAGGGCATCGGATCTGGCCGTGTCCGGCAAGTCGCCCTCGGCCTTCGCCCGTTCGAAACGCTCACGAATCTGCGCCTGAGCCGTCGCGCGAAACTCGATCAGCGCCTGCCGCACAGGTTCCGCCTCATCCGATCCCGCCAGGGCCCCATTGATGCCGAAGCACCCCGGATGGTCGGGAAAGCGCGTGTTGAGGTCGGCTGCATTGTACAGGATATGCGCAGCGACCTGCCGCGCCGTGGGGAGCTGAAGTGCCTCCGGAACGTAGCCCAGATATCGCTCGGTATAGCGAGCCAGGGTTCGGCGGAAGAGCGCTTCCTTGTTGCCGAACGCGGAGTAGAGGGCGGGTCGCTCGACGCCGGCAGCCTCGGTCAGGTCGCTGTAGGAAGCGCCCTCATAGCCCTTGCGCCAGAAGACGCACAGCGCAGCATCGAGCGCTTTCTCCACGTCAAATTCGCGATGGCGCCCCATCAGGCCAGTCCGATTTTTTCCATAATGGTCATTACTAAACCGCTTGACAGCCGTTGTCGAGATTTCATACCAATCGTTATCGTAACGCACATTACGAAACCAACGGCCGCTCGCTAGGTTCGGTCGGCGGTCTGATCGCGCACAGAAGGGATCCTCATGTCCAACATGTTGAAGAACAAGGTCGCTCTCGTGACCGGCGGCTCGCGCGGGCTCGGCGCTGCCGTGGCGGAGGCGCTAGCCGACCATGGGGCGGACGTCGCGATCAGCTACGTCGCGTCGGCTGCGAAGGCCGAAGCTGTGGTCGAGAAGCTCAAGGCGAAGGGTGTCCGGGCTCTCGCGATTCAGAGCGACCAAGCCGACACGGCTGCGGCCAAACCGCTGGTCGCCAAGGTGGTGGCCCATTTCGGCAAGCTCGACATCCTCGTCAACAACGCCGCGATCGCCGTGCAGGGCAAGACAGTCGACGATCCCGATCTGGACACGGTCAATCTCGACCGCCAGTGGCAGATCAACGTCATGGGCGCGGTGGCGACCACGCGCGCGGCAGCGCTGGTGCTGCCGGATGGCGGCCGGATCATCTTCATCGGCTCCCTCCTGGGCAGCCGCATCCCATTCGCGGGCGTTGCCGACTATGCGGGAACCAAGTCCGCCATCGCCGGATATGCGAAGGGCGTCGCCCGTGATCTCGGCGGACGCAATATCACGGTCAACATCGTCCAGCCCGGCATCATGCCGACCGACATGGCGGCAGCGGTGCGCGACAAGCTGCCCGACGCGATCATGGACCTGCACCCGATCCGCCGGATCGCGACGCTCGAGGAGGTGTCGGCCCTCGTCTGTTTCCTGGCGGGTCCGAACGGGGGCTACATCACCGGCGGCGTGATCGACGTGGCCGGCGGCCTGCAAGTCTGAGCCTCGAAGGTCAGCCCGCAGGGGCGTGRCCATCCAGCGGTATCGGCCGCTGGATGGCCCCTTCTAAACTCAAGGAATGCTCCGCGCCTCGTCATGACGGGGAACCGGCAGCTCGGCGATCCGCCACAGGCCCAGCGCCTTGTCGCGGTAGGCGCCGCTCTCCTCGGTGCAGCCCTCGACGATGATCCGGTGCGGCGCCGGCAGGCCGAAGGGTGGGCGCTGCAGGTTCAGTGGCCGCCAGTCGCCGTCGGCGATGGTGCGGTTGCCCTGCAACTCCAGGAAGGTGGTGGTCAGCAGCCAGGTCGAGCCGGAGCGGCGGAGATTGGCGAAGGCGGCGGCGATGCTCTCGGCCGAGAGGTGCACCAGGCAGTCGCGGCACAGCACGACATCGGCCTTCGGCAGCGGGTCGCGGGTCAGGTCCAGGCGCAGGAAACGGCGCCGGCCGGTCTCGCCGTAGCGCACGATGTTCTTGGCGACCAGGTCGGCGACGATGTCGCCGCCGGCATAGGCGATGCCCTCGAGGTCGACGCGGCTCATCCAGCCGAAATCGCCACAGGGCAGGTCGAGCAGCGAGGCGGCGCCGAGCTCGCGCAGCAGGGCGGGGATCGCGGCGCGCAGCCGGGCGGTGCCGTCGAGGCCGGAGCCGAGGCCCGAGCGCGATTCCTCGGCGCCCCAGACATTGTTGCGCCAGATGTAGTCGAAGGTGTCGGCCAGGCCGAGGTCCTTCAGGGCCCCGGTGTGCCGGCGGTAAACGCGCTGGGCCAGCGCCTCCGGCCGATCGGCGTCGGAGAGCGGCTTATCGGTCATCGCGGAACTTTCAGGCGGCGCAGGCCTGGGCGCGGCGGGGACGGATGCCGAGGAAGCGGCAGATCGCCAGGGTCAGCTCGGCCCGGTTCAGGGTGTAGAAGTGGAACTCCTCCACCCCATGCGTCTGCAGCAGACGGCACTGCTCGACCGCGACCGAGGCGGCGACCAGCTGGCGCGTGTCCGGGGTCTCGTCCAGCCCCTCGAACAGCATCTCCAGCCAGTCCGGGACGGCCGCGCCGCAGGCTGTGGCGAACTCCTTGGTCCGGGCGAAGTTGGTGATCGGCAGGATGCCGGGCACGATCGGCAGGCCGATGCCGGCTGCGGCGGCGCGGTCGCGGAAGCGGAGGAAYGCTTCGGTGTCGAAGAAGAACTGGGTCAGCGCCCGGTCGGCGCCGGCATCGGCCTTGCGCTTCAGGTTGTCCAGGTCGAAATCGGCCGAAGGCGCCGCCGGATGCGTCTCCGGATAGGCCGCGATCGAGATGTCGAAGTCGGCGATGCGGCGCAACCCGGCCACCAGGTCGGCGGCATAGGCGTAGCCGTCCGGCCGCACCTCGTAGGGCGCGCCGCCGGGCGGGTCGCCGCGCAGGGCCACGATGCGGCGGATGCCAGCGGCCCACAGGGCGCGGGCGACGTCGTCGATCTCCTCGCGCGAGGCGCCGACGCAGGTCAGGTGCGAGGCGGTGGGCAGGCCGCTGCCGTCCTGGATCTTGGTGACGATGCCGAAGGTGCGGTCGCGGGTCGTCCCGCCGGCACCATAGGTGACCGAGACGAAGTCCGGCGCCAGCGGCGCCAGCCGCGTCACCGTCTCCATCAGCGTCGCCTCCGCCGCCTCGCTCTTCGGCGGGAAGAATTCGAAGCTGACGATCGGGTCGCGACGGCCGGCCTCGGCCGACGCGTTTGCATGGAAGGTCGTCGTCATGCCGCGGCTCTCCGTTGTGCCGCCCGCCGGGCGGGCCAGATGGTGACGGTGAGGGGGGCGCCGGGCAGATGCACCGGCGGTTCGGTCTCGAAGCCGGCCCGCTGCAGCCAGCGGGCGAAGATGTCGTCGGGGAAGCCGAGCCAGCGATGGGCGTGCTCGCTGCGCAGGTTCTCGACGTCGTGCGGGGCGAAATCGGCGACGACCAGCCGGCCGCCGGGGCGCAGCACCCGCGCCGCCTCGGCGATCGCCGCGGCCGGATCCTCCAGATGATGCAGCACGTGGTGCACCAGTGCGACATCGAAGGATTCGCCGGGCAGCGGCAGCTGGTACAGGTCGCCCTGGCGCACCTGGCAGCGGCGCTGCAGCCCGGCGCGCTCGATATTGGCGCGAGCCACCGACAGCATCTCGCGCGACAGATCGATGCCGACCGCGCGGCGCACCCTTTCGCCCAGCAGGATCAGCATGCGGCCGCTGCCGGTGCCGAGGTCCAGCAGGTCGCCGATCTCGCCGGGCGGCAGCAGGTCCAGAATCGCCTGCTCGACCGCGCTGTCGGCGATGTGCAGGGTGCGCAGGTCATCCCAATGCGAGGCGTTGTCGCGGAAATAGCCGGCGGCCATCTCGGCGCGCTGGCGCTTCACCGCCTCCAGCCGCTCCAGGTCCAGCCCCACCGTGGCATCGGCGTCGGGGATCAGGTCGACCAGGCTGCGTGCCAGCTCGGCCACGGCGCCGCTCTCGGCCAGCCGGAAGAAGGCGAAGGTGCCTTCGCGGAAGCGGTCCAGCAGCCCGGCCTCGGCCAGCAGCTTGAGGTGGCGCGACACGCGCGGCTGGCTCTGACCCAGGATCTGCGTCAGGTCGGTGACCGACAGGTCGCCGTGGGCGCACAGCATCAGGATCCGAAGCCGTGTCGGCTCGGCCGCCGCTTTCAGCCCCTGCAGCAGACGCTCCACGACCCTCAGGCCTCCCGCTCAGCACCACACATGAGAGCCACGATACCAAACTCCCAGTAAGACATAAACATGTCTTTATGTGTTTGTGACGAGGCGCGGACTCGGCCGCCCTACAGCGCTCCCATCTCGACCAGCTCCCGCCGTGCCTGCTCCGGCGATTCGAAGTGGATCGCGCGCATGCCGACGGCGCGGGCGCCGATGACGTTGCCGGGGTTGTCGTCGATGAAGATGCAGTCGGCGAGATCCAGGCCGAAACGGCTTTCGAGCAGCCGGTAGATCCGCGCATCCGGCTTCAGCAGCTTCTCATGGGCCGAGACGATGACGCCGTCGAACCAGCCCAGGAACGGCCATTTCGTCAGGGCCAGGGCGAACTTCTCGGCCGAGAAGTTGGTGATGGCATAGACCTTGTCGCCGCGGTTCTTCAGCCCCTTCAGGATCTCGACCGTGCCCTCGATGACATGCGGCACCATCTCCTCCCAGCGCTCGTCGAAGGCGCGGATCAGGGGTTCGTGATGCGGGAACTCCGCGACCTTCGCCGCGATTGCCTCGGCGAAGGGCGTGCCGCCGTCCATCGACAGGTTCCAATCATGGGTGCAGACTTCGCTTAGGAATGCTTCCATCGCCACCTCGTCCGCGAACAGCTTGCGATAGAGATGCCGCGGGTTCCACTCGAGCAGCACGGCACCGATGTCGAAGACGACGGTGGGGCGCCCCGAGGGCGGGTGTGACGAGGACATGGCAACTGGCTCCGCTTCGGGCTATGTGGATTCGCTGGTAGCACGCGGGGAAAGCTGACCCAAGCCATGAAGCTGCACACCTATTACCGCTCATCCGCCGCCTTTCGGGTCCGCATCGCCATGGCGCTGAAGGGGCTCGACTACGATTCGGTGTTCCACCATCTGCGCCGGGGCGAGCAGGCGGTGGAGCCCTATCGTTCGCTGAACCCGCAGAAGCTGGTACCGGCGCTGGAAGGTGAGGGGCCGGTGATCACCCAGTCGCTGGCGATCATCGAGTATCTGGAGGAGACGCATCCCGCGCCGCCGCTGCTGCCGCCGGACCCGGCGGGCCGTGCCCGGGTGCGGTCGATCGCCCTGTCGATCGCCTGCGAGATCCATCCGCTCAACAACCTGCGCGTGCTGCGCTACCTGCGCTCGCCGCTCGGCCATGACGAGGCGGCGATCGAGGAATGGTACCGGCACTGGGTGGCCGAGGGGCTCGGCGCGCTGGAGGCCCAGCTGTCGCGGTCGCCGCAGACCGGTGCCTTCTGCCACGACTCCATGCCGACCATCGCCGATTGCTGCCTGATCCCGCAGCTGTACAACGCCCGCCGCTTCGACTGCGACCTCAACCCGTATCCGACGCTGCTCGGGATCGAGGAGCGGGCGGTGGCGCTGCCGGCCTTCGCCGAGGCGGCACCCGAGCGCCAGGGCGACGCCGAGGCCTGAGAGCCGACCTCCGCCGGATGCGGCGGCAATGACGAGGGCCCGCATGACGACCGAGACGAGCGATACCAGCCCGACCGCCTGGTTCCAGGAGATGTCGCCGCCGGAGCGGCGGACCTTCTGGGCCTGCTTCGCCGGCTGGGGGCTGGACGCAATGGATGTCCAGATCTACTCCTTCGTGATCCCGACCATCATCGCGCTGTGGAGCCTGACCAACGCCCAGGCCGGCCAGATCGCCACCGTGACGCTGCTGTGCTCCGCCGTCGGCGGCTGGGCCGCCGGGCTGCTGGCCGACCGCATCGGCCGGGTGCGGACGCTGCAGCTGACCATCCTGTGGTTCTCGGTCTTCACCTTCCTCAGCGGCTTCGCCCAGAGCTTCGAGCAACTGCTGATCGCCCGCGCCTTGATGGGCTTCGGCTTCGGCGGCGAATGGGCCGCCGGCGCGGTGCTGATGGGCGAGGTGATCCGGGCCGAGCATCGCGGCAAGGCGGTGGGCACGGTGCAGTCGGGCTGGGCCATCGGCTGGGCCATCGCGCTGATCGCCAAAACGGTGTTGTTCCTGGCCTTCGACCCGTCCGTCGCCTGGCGCTACCTGTTCTTCATCGGCATCGTGCCGGCGATCCTGGTGTTCTTCCTGCGCCGCTTCGTCGACGAGCCGCCGGTGTTCGCCGAGACGCAACGCCGGATCGCCGAGACCGGCGACCGGCCCGGCCTCCTGGAGATCTTCTCCGGCCCGGTCTTGAAGATCACCATCCTGACCTCGCTGCTGACCACCGGCGCCCAGGGCGGCTACTACGCCATCACCACCTGGCTGCCGAGCTACCTCAAGGGCCAGGGCCTGTCGGACATCGGCAGCAGCGGCTATCTCGCCGTGGTCATCGCCGGGTCGTTCACCGGCTATCTCGTCGGCGCCTACCTGGCCGACCGGATCGGGCGGAAGATGCTGTTCTTCGTGTTCTCGGCCTGCGCCATCGTCATGGTGTTCGCCTATACCAGCCTCAACCTGAGCAACGAGGTGGTGCTGCTGCTGGGCTTCCCGCTCGGCTTCTTCGGCTCCGGCTATTTCAGCGGCGTCGGCGCCTTCCTGACCGAGCTGTTCCCGACCCGGGTGCGCGGCTCCGGCCAGGGCTTCGCCTATAATTTCGGCCGCGGCGTCGGTGCCCTGTTCCCGATGCTGGTCGGCACGCTCAGCGCCAGCATGCCGCTGGGCCGGGCGATCGCCATTTTTGCCATCGGTGCTTACGCCCTGCTGTTCATCGCCGCGCTGGCCCTGCCCGAGACCAGGGGGAAGACCCTGCATGCCGATGGCTGAGCCGCTGCCCACCGCGCCGCTGTGCCAAGGGCCAGATCCGAAGCCGCGGTCGCCGCGCCGGATCACGCTGCCCGACGGGGCCTGCGACACCCATGCCCATGTCATCGGCGGGCCGCCCGGCTATCCCTTGGTCGGCAGCCGCAGCTACACCCCGCCGGAGGCGCCGCCGGCCGCCTATCTCGGCATGCTCGACGCCGTCGGCATGGCCCGCGGCGTGCTGGTCCAGGTCAGCGTGCACGGCACCGACAACCGGCTGATGGTCGAGACGTTGCGGGCCAACCGCGCCCGGCTGCGCGGCATCGCCGTGGTCGGGGCCGATGTGCCCGACGCCGAGCTGGCCCGGCTGAAGGAGGCCGGCGTGGTCGGGCTGCGCCTCAACGTGCTGTTTGGCGGCGGCATCGGCTTCGACCAGCTCGAGCGGCTCGGCGACCGCTGCTGCGAGCTCGGCTGGCACCTGCAGTTTTTGCTCGACGCCCGGACCCTGCCGGAGCTGGCGCCGCGGCTAGAGCGGCTGCCGGTGCCCTTCGTCGTCGACCATATGGGCCACATGCCGGTCTCGGCCGGGATCGACCATCCCGGCTTCCAGGCGCTGCTCGGCCTGCTGCGGCGGGGCAGGGGCTGGATCAAGCTGTCCGGCGCCTTCCGGGTCTCGACGGCGGGTCCGCCCTATGCCGACACCATCCCATTCGCGCGCGCCCTGGTCGAAGCCGCACCGGACCGGATGGTGTGGGGCAGCGACTGGCCGCATGTCGCCCATCCCGGCGTCATGCCGAATGTCGGCGACCTGCTGGATCTGCTGGCCGACTGGGTGCCCGACCCGGCGCAGCGCGACGCCGTCCTCGCCGCCAACCCGGCGCGGCTGTACGGGTTCGGCTGACCGGGCCGTGGCGGCGTCGCGGATCGGGACCGGCCGCGGACCGGTTGATACCGGCGTGATGGTGCAGCCCGGCAGGCCATGAAAGTCGCGACCTTCAACGTCAACGGCATCAACGGCCGCCTGCCGGTGCTGCTGCGCTGGCTGGCCGAGGCCGCGCCGGACATCGTCTGCCTGCAGGAGTTGAAGGCGCCGCAGGGCAGGTTCCCGATCGCCGCGATCCGCGCCGCCGGCTATGGCGCGATCTGGCACGGCCAGAAGGGCTGGAACGGCGTCGCCATCCTGGTGCGCGGCGCCGACCCGATCGAGACGCAGCGCGGCCTGCCGGGCGATCCCGACGACAGCCACAGCCGCTACATCGAGGCGGCGGTCGCGGGAATGCTGGTCGGCTGCCTCTATTTGCCGAACGGCAACCCGGCGCCCGGTCCGAAATTCGACTTCAAGCTGCGCTGGTTCGAGCGGCTGGGCGCCCGCGCCGCCGAACTGCTCGCCACCGGCGCCCCGGTGATGCTGGCCGGCGACTTCAACGTCATGCCGACCGACCTCGACGTCTACAAGCCGGAGCGCTGGGGCGACGACGCGCTGTTCCGGCCGGAGGTGCGGGAGGCGTTCCACAGGCTGCTGGCGCAGGGATGGACCGACGCGCTGCGGAGGCTGCATCCCGGCGAGCGCGTCTACACCTTCTGGGACTATTTCCGGAACGCCTATGCCCGCGACGCCGGCCTCAGGATCGACCATTTCCTCGTGAGTCCTGTGCTGGCCAAGCGGCTGAAGGCGGCCGGCGTCGACCGGCATGTTCGCGGCTGGGAGAAGGCCAGCGACCACGCGCCGACCTGGATCGAGCTCAAGAAGGCCCGGTAAGCTGACGGGAAGGGAGGGCGACGCCGATGTGCAACGAGTACAGCTCGAGAGTGGACGTCGCGACCGTCAACCGGGACTTTGCGGCGGCCGGGGTCGAGCTCCGCGCCTCCGAGGGCACGCCGAACCTCGAGGCCCGGGACAGCATCAGGATCACGGACTCCGCCCCGATCATCCGCATGGTCGAGGGCGGGGCGGGCCACCTGGTGCAGCGGCGCTGGAGCTGGCCGGGACCGGGGGGCAGGCCGGTCTACAACTTCCGCTCCGACGGCCGCGAATTCGCCACCGGCCGCTGCCTGATCATCGCCGACGGCTTCTACGAGTTTACCGACCCGGCGGAGTCGGGGAAGAAGCGCAAGGACAAGTGGCTGTTCACCAGGGCGGGAGAGCCGTGGTTCTGCATCGCCGGGATCTGGCGGGCCGCGCCCGACGTGGGGGAGGCCTTCACCATGCTGACCACGGCCCCCGGGCCGGACCTCGCGCCCTATCACGACCGCCAAGTCGCCATCCTGGACCGCGCCGACTGGGTCGCCTGGCTGGACCCGGCGGTGTCGGCGAAGACTCTGCTGAAGCCGCTGCCGGCCGGAAGCCTGGCGGTCGAGCAGGTCGGCTAGGTCTGCAGCAGCACCGAGCCGCTGGTGCGGCCGGCTTCCAGCGCCCGATGCGCCTCGGCCGCTTCTGCCAGGGGGTAGACGGCACCGATAAGGGGCCGCAGCCCGGCCTCGACCTCGGCCAGCACCTCGGCCGCGGCGCGGGGATAGACCACCGGGTCGGGCAGGTAGTGGCGCAGCACGCTGGGCCGGGCGAGGGCGATCGACCGCGCCGGCCCCAGCTCGCCGACATCGATCGTCGGCAGGCTGCCGCCGACCTGGCCCAGGCTGGCGATCAGGCCGTAGGGCGCCATGGCGTCGAAGGTCCTGAGCAGCGTGTCGCCGCCGACGCCGTCGATCGCCATGTCGGCGCCGAGCCCGCCGGTGGCCTCGCGCACCGCGGCGACGAAATCGGTCTCGCGGTACAGGATCACGTGGTCGACGCCATGCGCCTTCGCCACCTCCGCCTTGCGGGCATCGCCGACCGTGCCGATCACGGTGGCGCCGCGCCGCTTGGCCCATTGCGTCGCGATCACGCCCACGCCGCCGGCCGCGGCCTGGATCAGCACTGTGTCGCCGGGGCGCAGCGGCCGCACCCGCTCGAACAGCATATGGGCGGTCAGGCCGCGCACCAGCACCGCGGCGGCGACGTCGAAGCCGATGGCATCGGGCAGGCGGATGGCGCGCTCGGCCGGTAGCAGGCGGCGCTCGGCATAGCTGCCGGCGGGCAGCCCGGCATAGGCGATGCGGTCGCCCTCGCGCAGACCGGTCACGCCCGGTCCGACGCGCTCGACCGTGCCGGCGCCCTCGACCCCCAGCCCGGCCGGCAGGGCCGGCTGACCGTACAGTCCGGTGCGGTGGTAGATGTCGACGAAATTGACCCCGGCGAAGCTCTGCCGGACGAGGATCTCGCCGGGCCCGGGCCCGGGCTCGGCCTGGGCCACGGTGTCGAGCGACAGCACCTCGGGCCCGCCGGTGGCGTGCAGACGGATGGCGCGGGTGGTGGTGGACATGCGGCCTCCTTGGTTCGGTCGGCCGAAGATGGCTCCGTCACGATCCGTTCGGAAGTCGGGGAAGTCGCACGCGATCCGTGCAAGACTGCACGGATGGAATGGGGTGACGTCCGCTACTTCCTCGCTCTGGCGCGGGCCGGCACGCTGTCGGCCGCCTCGCGCCGGCTGGGCGTGGAGCACACCACCGTCGCCCGCCGGGTCGACGCGCTGGAGGCGGCGCTGGAGACGCGGCTGTTCGACCGGCTGCCACGCGGCTGGCGCCTGACCGCGGAGGGCGAGCGCCTGGTCGACGACGCGGCGAGGCTGGAGGAGGAGGCGCTGGCCTTCGCCCGCCGCGCCACCGGCGGCACCGGCGTTGCCGGCCCGGTCACGGTCTCGGCTCCGCCCTTCCTCGCCAACCACTTCCTGGCGCCGCGGCTGGGGCCGGTCCTGGACGCCCATCCCGGCATCGTGCTGACCCTGGTCGGCGAGAAGCGGGCGGCGCTGCTGGGCCAGCGCGAGGCCGATATCGTGTTGCGCCTGTCGCGGCCGACCGAGCACGGCGCCGTGGGTCGCCGGGTCGGCACCATGGCCTTCGGCCTCTACGCCGCGCCGTCCTATCTGGCGGGCCGGCCGCCGGAGGATTGGGTGTTCCTGGGCGACGACGAGTCCTCGGGCGAGCTGCCGCAGCATCGCTGGATGCTGGGCTTCGCCGGGCCGCGGCCGCTGGTGCTGCGCAGCAACGACATGACGACGCTGTTCCAGGCCGCCCGCGCCGGAATCGGCATCGCCGCCTTGCCCTGTTTCGTCGGCGAGGGTGATGCCGGCCTGGCCTGCGTCGAGACCGACCGCGACGGCGTCGGCAGCCGCGAGATCTGGATCGGAATTCATGAAGATCTCCGCCGATCGCCGCGGATGCGGCTGGCGATGGATGCGATCGCCGCAATCTTCACTTGCGAGCGCCGGCTGCTGCAGGGTTCCGCATAGCAGACGCGCAGCGCGGTCCCGGCTCCGCCGTCAAAAGAACAAGAATTCTGCCCCAGTGTTGGGCCTCGGTGCGGGGCTTTCCCGACTTCTCTTCACGCGCGTCGCTGACATGCTCGATGACATCAGATTCGCCGACTTGATCGGCCAGGCCTATGACGCGGCCCTGGGCCAGGAGGACTGGGCCGTCATGCTGGAACGCCTGTCGGGCGTGCTCGGCGGGGATTCCTCCGTCATCCTGCAGCGCGCGGCCCGGCCGGGGCGGCCGGGGCAGGCGGTCCGGGTCCGCGCCGATCCCGACTATGTGCCGCTGTTCGACCGCTATTACCGCGACCTGTGCCCGATCCTGCCGATGCTGGCCGGGCTGCCCAGCGGCTCGGTCTTCGTCGATTTCATGATGATCCCGGAAGTGGCCCTGATGCGGACCGAGTACCGGACCGACTATGCGCTGCCGCAGGACCGCTACAGCAGCCTGTACTGGACCGAGGCCGACGACCGCGGTGCCGGCACCTACCTGACCATATGGCGGTCGCGGCGCCGGCCGGGCTGGGACATGGAGCAGGTCCGGCTGCTGCGGCATCTCGGGCCGCACCTGTCGCGGGCGCTGATGATCGAGCGCCACCTCGCCGGCACGGCCGCTGCGCCGGGAGCCGGCGCGCTCAGCCCGCGCGAGCGGGACTGCCTGGCCCAGGTCGCCCGTGGCCGGTCCAGCAAGCAGATCGCCCGCCTGCTGGACCTGTCGGCCTACACGGTCGACGAGTATGTGGCGTCGGCCATGCGCAAGCTCGGCGCGGCCAGCCGCACCGAGGCCGTCGCCCTGGCCCTGAGCCGCGGATGGCTCAGGGCCTGACGGCGATCACACCCCCGTCGCCGCCCGCAGCGCCTGGTCGAGGTCGGCGATGATGTCGCCGACCGATTCCAGGCCGATCGACAGGCGGATCACCTCCGGCCCGGCGCCGGCGGCCTTCAGTCCCTCCGGCGTCAGCTGGCGGTGGGTGGTCGAGGCCGGGTGGATGATCAGCGACCGGGCGTCGCCGATATTGGCCAGGTGGCTCAGCAACTCGACCCCCTCGACCACCTTCACGCCGGCGTCGAAGCCGCCCTTGACTCCGAAGGTGAAGACCGCGCCGGCGCCGCGCGGCAGGTACCGCTTCGCCAACTCGTGGTATTTCGACGACGGCAGGCCGGCATAGTTCACCCACTCCACCGCCGGGTGGGTCGTCAGGAACTCCGCCACTTTCTGCGCATTCTCGACATGCCGGTCCATGCGCAGCGACAGCGTCTCGATGCCAAGCAGGGTGAGGAAGGCGTTCAGCGGCTGCTGGTTGACGCCGAGGTCGCGCAGGCCCACGGCATGGCCGTAGAAGGTGTAGGCCAGGTCGCCGAAAGTCTCGTGGAAGCGCAGGCCGTGATAGCCCGGCTCCTCGCCCGTCAGGCCCTTGAACTTGTCGGACTGAGCCCAGTTGAAGCGACCGGAATCCACCACCACGCCGCCGATCGAGGTGCCGTTGCCGGACAGGAACTTGGTGGTCGAATGGACCACGATGTCGGCGCCGTGCTCGATCGGGCGGTTCAGGTAGGGCGTCGCCATGGTGTTGTCGACGATCAGCGGCACGCCCAGATCGTGCGCCACCTTGGCGATCGCCTCGATGTCGCTGACCACGCCGCCGGGGTTGGCCAGGCTCTCGATGAAGATCGCCCGGGTCTTGTCGTTGGCGGCGCGGCGGATGTTGTCGGGGTCGTCGGCATCGACGAAATGCGTGGCCCAGCCGAAGGCGCGCTTGAAGCTGTTGCCGAGCTGGTTGATCGACCCGCCATACAGCTTGTTGGCGGCGACGATCTCGGCCCCCGGCTCCATGAACGGGAACAGCGCCAGCAGCTGCGCGGCGTGGCCCGAGGCGGTGGCGATGGCGCCGACCCCGCCCTCCAGCGAGGCCAGCCGCTCCTCCAGCACCGACACGGTCGGGTTGGTCAGCCGGCTGTAGATGAAGCCGAGCTTCTGCAGGTTGAACAGCGAGGCGGCGTGGTCGACATCCTCGAACACGTAGGAGGTGGTCTGGTAGATCGGCGTCTGCCGCGCGCCGGTGGTCGGGTCCGGCCGCGCGCCGGCATGGATCGCCAGCGTATCGAAGCCCGGGCCGCTGTTGCTGTCGGACATTTCCTCACCCTTTTCGCTGAATTTTCGACGAGATTACGCGCGACGAGGTGCCCATCCAGCTCAGCTCGCCGTTCAGCCGCGCCCATTCGATCTTCGGACAGCGGTTCATCACCACCTGGATGCCGGCGGCCTCCGCCTTCGCCGCGGCGGCGTCGTTGCGCACGCCGAGCTGCATCCAGATCACCTTGGGCTTGACCGGCAGGGCCAGCGCCTCGTCCACCACCCCCGCCGCGGCCTCGCTGTTGCGGAAGATGTCGACCATGTCGGCCGGCACCGGCACGTCGGCCAGGCGGGCATAGACCGTCTCCTTCAGGATGGCCTGGCCGGCGACGCCCGGATTGACCGGGATGACCCTGTAGCCCTTGCCCTGGAGATAGGTCATGGCGAAGTAGCTGGGGCGGTTCCAGTTCGGGCTGGCGCCGACCATGGCGATGGTCTTCACCCCGCGCAGGATGCCGCGGAGATAGGCGTCCTCGTAGCGCTCGTGCTCCATCTCGACGTCAGCGCCCCTGCCAGACGGGCGGGCGCTTTTCCAGGAAGGCGTCGATGCCTTCCTCGGCGTCGCGGGCCAGCATGTTCCGCACCATCACCTCGCTCGCATATTCATAGGCGCCCTGCAGCCCCAGCTCGGCCTGTTCGTAGAAGGCCTCCTTGCCGATCGCCAGGGTCAGCGGCGACTTGGCCGCGATCTGCCGGGCCAGGGCCATCGTCTCCTCGGCCAGCCGGGCAGCCGGCGCCACCCGGTTGACCAGGCCCAGCTCGCGCGCCCGGTCGGCGGTCACGGCGTCGCCGGTCAGCAGCATCTCCATCGCCGGCTTGCGGCCGACGGCGCGCGACAGCGCGACCATGGGGGTGGAGCAGAACAGGCCGATATTCACGCCCGGCGTGGCGAAGCGCGCCTCGGACGAGGCGACGGCGAGGTCGCAGGTGGCGACCAGCTGGCAGCCGGCGGCGGTGGCCATGCCCTGGACCTGGGCGATCACCGGCTTGGACAGGCGCGTGATGGCCAGCATCAGGGCCGAGCACTCGGCGAAGACGCGCTCGTAATGGTCGCGGCCCGGGTCGGCACGCAGTTCCTTCAGGTCGTGGCCGGCGCAGAACACGGGGCCGGACGCCGCCAGGATCACCACCTTGACCGACTCGTCCTGGCGGATCGCCTGCAGCTCGGTCTCCAGCGTCAGCATCAGCGCCAGTGACAGGGCGTTGCGCGCTGCCGGGCGGTTCAGGGTCAGCACGGTGACGCCGTCGGCATCCTGCCGCAGCAGCAGGGCGTCTTCCGCCTGGGAGGCGGTGGGCAGCGGGTCGGCGGACATGGCGGTTCCTCGGGTCCGGTCGGTGCGGCACGCACTCTACCCCGACGCCCGGAGGATGAAACAGCCGCGATGTCACCTCCGCCCCGCCGCCCGGCCCTTATCCGGTGTCGGGTGCGGTTTTGGTGTGGAGCCAGGGATGGGGGTCGATGCCGAGGGAGCGTGAGAGGCGCTCGGCGATGGTGTAGGTGGTCTCGGTATCGAACCATTTGATGACGTCGGCTTCCTGCAGCCGGACCGCCAGCCCGGCCTTGAGCCCCGGGATGCGGGCCGGGTCGAGCGTGGCGACAGCCCGCTGGAC